>JASHVY010000040.1 GCA_030044345.1 Acetobacteraceae bacterium
CTGGCTGCCCCGGCGGGGGCGTTGCCGGGCGGTTCGGCGGCGGGCGGTTTGCCGGTGGGCGGTTCGGGGGCGCGCCGTTCCCCGGGGGCGGGCGGCTCACCAGCCCGGACTGGACCTGCACCGACTGGCGCCCGATCGCGTTGGGCGGCAACCCGTTCAGCCGCGCCGGCGTGCCGACCGGCCCGCCCGGAGGGCGCATCGGGCGGCCGCTCACACCGGGGGGCGGTGGACGCCAGACATTGGAGTTGATGGTTGTCCGATTGACGTTGATGTTGTTCCAGCGATTGACGTTGACATTGACGTTCCCGTGGTACCACGAGGGCTGCGCCCATCCCCAGAGCGAGCCGACGACAGCGACGCCGGCCGCGAAGGCAAGGCCGGAGATGAAGGCATTGGCGGCGACATAGCCGGGCGGGGGCGGGAAATAGACCGGCGGCAGCGCGGGATAGGGCCAGGGGCCATAGACCACGGTCGGGTTATAGACGGGAACATAGACCACCTGCGGATTGGCGGGCTGGATCACGACCGCGCCCTGATCGCTGGAAACGGTCTGCTGCTGCGTGCTCTGCAAGGTGCCGGCCTGCTGGGCCTGGACCCGCAGGCGCTGGACCGAGGCCATCACATCCGCCTGCTGGGTGGCGAAGGCGTAGCCCAATTGCTGGGTCCAATTGAGGTCGTTGTTCAGCATCGCCAGCACCTGGGGGAACGGCACCAGGGATTTCACGCTCGGGTCCCAGCTCTGGCTCTGGAGCGCCTGGGTCAGCGCATCGCCTTGAAGCTGCGCATTGCCCGGCTGCCCCAGCCAGCGCGATGCCTCGACGATCTCCAGGGGAAAGGTGCTGGCCATCAGGATTTGGGTCAGAAGGGGATCGGGATAGAGCGCGATCGGCGCCAGCAGCGCGTCGAGCTGTTCCGCGTTGTACGTTGTCGGTTCGGTTCCCTGGGAAGCTGTTCCCGGCGAAGCGGCCTGGGCCATCGCCGGCGGCGGCGCCAGCAGCCAGGGTTGCGGCAAGGGCAGGATCATGGCCATCAGCGGGGCGATCAGCCGTACGGCACGTCCGCGCATCGAATCAGTCCCTCCCCGGTGCGCAATTCACCGGCGCGTCGCTCAGTCTTTCTAGCTTCCGGGATAGATGTGGGTGATTTTTGAGCCCTCGATGCTGAGCCCGGCCATCAATCCCTGCTGGCTGAAGGGCACTGCATAGACATCCTGCGTAAGGGTCGTGCTGGTGACGCTGGCGGCCGCCCCCTTGTCGAGCACGACGACGGAAGGGCCTGAGCCGATCGCCCAGCCCTGGCTCGATTTGAGATAGGCGAGCGCGGCGTCGTTCATGAAGAAGAGCGCGTAGCTGAAAGCCTGGGCGCCGATCTGGAGTCCGAAGGAAACGGCGGAAATATTATAATAGCCGATCGGACTGCCGTTGACGAGCAGCGCGCCGTCCCCCGTCTGTCCGCCCAGGATGAAGCCGGCCTTGACGATCTGCGGAAAGACCAGAATGGCCTTGGCTTTTGCGCCGAGAGTGCGGGCATGCGGCTCGTCCGCGTAGAGCCGTTGCAGGGCCGTGAGCGAGTCCTGGGTGATGGTGCTTGCGGAGGCGGCCTCCGCCACGCCCGGCCGGAGGGCGAGCGCGCCGGCCAGGCCCGCGAGAGAGACG
Source organism: Acetobacteraceae bacterium (assembly GCA_030044345.1). Lineage (GTDB taxonomy): Bacteria > Pseudomonadota > Alphaproteobacteria > Acetobacterales > Acetobacteraceae > JAKAWQ01. The sequence goes on from JASHVY010000040.1 coordinate 1,656, forward strand.
ACGAGGCCGCGTCTCGTCCGTGAAGAAACCGGCATCATGACCTCCTCGTCGTCGCGATCAGGGAATGCGCGATCGGGGAATGACGGGCGCGACGCCCGAAATTCATTTCCCTTCGCGCGAGGATAAGCGCAAACGCGCGGGCGTGGAATGACGGGACCGGGTGTCGGCGGGTCAGTATGCCTTCACATCCTCGGCAACGCGGAACTCCGCTCCGGTCTTGGAGCGGACTTCCTCGACCGTGACGTCCGGCGCCAGCTCGAGGAGCGTGAGCCCGCTCTTGCCCACCTCCAGCACCGCGAGATCGGTGATGACGAGGTCGACGACGCCCTGGCCGGTCAGCGGCAGCGTGCAGCGCTTCAGGATTTTCGGCTCGCCCTTGGCGATATGCTCCATCACGACGACGACGCGCTTCACGCCGGCGACGAGATCCATCGCGCCGCCCATGCCCTTGACCATCTTGCCGGGCACCATCCAGTTCGCGAGATCGCCATTCTCCGCCACCTGGAGCGCACCGAGGATGGAGATATCGATATGCCCGCCGCGCACCATGCCGAAGGAGGCGGCGCTATCGAAATAGGAGCTCAGCGGAAGCTCGGTCACGGTCTGCTTGCCGGCATTGATCAGGTCGGGATCCTCCTCGCCCTCATAGGGAAATGGGCCCGTCCCGAGCATGCCGTTCTCGCTGTGCAACAGAATCGTCATCCCTTCCGGAATATGGTTGGCGACCAGCGTCGGGATGCCGATGCCGAGATTGACATAGAATCCGTCCTGCAATTCGCGGGCGGCGCGCGCCGCCATCTCATCGCGGGTCCAGGGCATGGGAAGCCTCCTCAATAACGCTTGCGCACCGTGCGCTGCTCGATCGGCTTTTGGATGGTCTCCAGCCGGACGATGCGGCTGACGAAGATGCCGGGGGTGATGATGTGGTCGGCGTCGATCCTGCCATTCTCGACCAGATGCTCGACCTCGGCGACCGTGACCTTCGCCGCGCTCGCCATGATCGGATTGAAGTTCCGCGCCGTCTTCCGATAGACGAGATTGCCTTCGTGATCGGCCATCCAGGCATGGATGATGGCGAGATCGGCGATCAGGCCCCGTTCCATGACATAGGTCTTGCCGTCGAAGATTTTCGTCTCCTTGCCTTCGGCGATGCTCGTTCCGGCGCCGGTCGCGGTATAGAAGGCGGGAATGCCGGCGCCGCCGGCGCGGATCCGTTCCGCGAGCGTGCCTTGCGGATTGAACTCGATCTCGAGCTCGCCGGCGAGATATTGCCGCGCGAAAGTTGCGTTCTCCCCGACATAGGAGCTGATCATCTTGCGGATCTGGCGCGTCTCGAGCAGCATGCCGAGGCCGACCCCGTCGATCCCCGCATTGTTGGAGACGACGGTGAGATTCTTCACCCCCGATTCGCGGATCGCCTCGATCAAGGTGCCCGGGATACCGCAAAGCCCGAAGCCGCCGGACATGACCAGCATCCCGTCCTTCAAAAGGCCGGCGAGCGCGTCCCTGGCACCCGGGTAGATCTTGTTCACTGCCATCGCAACTCCACTCCCTTTCAGGTCGTCTCCCTTTGGCAGGTCGCTTCCTTTTGGGCCGCACCCGCCGTGTCTTTCATCATCGCCCGTGCGCCGGCCAGCACGCGGTCGATGAAGGCGGAGGCGCTGCCGAGATAATTCGCGGGATCGGTGAGCCGGCCGATCGCCGCTTCGTCGAGATGCGCCGTCACCGCGGGCTCGGCCGCGAGCGCCTGCGCAAGCGTGAGATGCTCCTCGCGCGCCCGGCTCGCCGCCCGCGCGACGACATGATGCGCCTCGCCGCGGCCGAGATGCGGGGCAAGGCCCATCATCACCGCCTCCGCCAGGATCAGGCCGCCGCTTTCGTCGAGATTGCGGCGCATCCGCGCGGGATCGACCACCAAGCCCTCGGCGATGGAGCGCCCATGCAGGAGCGCTCCATGGGTGAGGACGAAGGCCTGCGGCAGCGCGAGCAGCTCCGCCTGCCACGGCCCGGTCGCCCGCTCATGATCCGCTGCCATCGCCCCCATCATCACCGGCACCAGCGCCTGGACCATGCGTGCTGCTGCCAGCACATATTCGGAGGCGATGGGATTTCGTTTCTGCGGCATGGTCGAGGAAGCGCCACGCCCTGCAACATAAGGTTCGGAAAGCTCGGCCAGCTCGGACTGGGCGAGCAGCGCGACATCGGTCGCGATCTTGGCGAGGCTGCCCGAGATGAGGCCCAAGACGCTCAGCACTTCTGCGAACCCGTCCCGCGTCACGTGCCAGGGCGCGGCCGGCGCGGCGAGGCCGAGTTCCGCCGCCAAACCTTCCATCACCGCGAGCCCCTGCGCACCGAGCGAGGCGAGCGTGCCCGCCGCGCCGCCGAGCTGCACGCAAAGGACGCGGGGGCCGAGTTCGGAGAGCCGGGCGAGATGCGCGACGAATGGTTGCATCCAGACCGCGCATTTGAGGCCGAAGGTGATCGGCAGCGCCTGTTGCAGATGGGTTCGGCCGGCCATCACGGTCTGCCGGTGCGCCTCCGCCTGCCGGGCGAGCGCGCCGAGGATCGCCGCAACCTCCTCCCTGATGAGGCGAAGCCCATCGCGGATCATGAGCACGAGCGCGGTATCCATGATGTCCTGGGTGGTCGCGCCCCAATGGGTCCAGCCTCCGGCTTCCCCAGCCCCGGCTTCCCCAGCCCTGGCGCTCAAGGCGGCGACCACGCCGACGACCGGGTAGCCGACCTTGCGCACGCTCGCCGCGAGCGAAGCCGTCTCCAATGGGCCGGAAGCGGCGGCCTCGGCGATCCGTTCCGCCGCCGCGGTCGGGATGATGCCGAGCCGGGCCTGGACCCGCGCGAGCGCCGTTTCCACCGCCAGCATGCGCCCGAGATAGGCGCGGTCGTCGAAGATCGCGCGCATCGCGTCGGAGCCGTAGAGCGTGCCGAACACCTCGCTGTCGGCCGGATTGACGGGCATGGAAAACCGCTCAGCTTCGCGGCAACGCAACGCACCGGCTGCGGAAATCCTGCATCGGCGACGCTGCATCCTCCCGCGGCGCGTGGTTGGCGCGAAGCTTGGGACATCGACCTTGCAGGGTCAAGCATGGGAGGGCATCGTGAGTGGTCACGGGGACATATCGTGAGTGGTCACGGGGACATATCGTGAGTAGTCACGGGGACATATCGTGACCTGAACGCCGCCGGGCCGGACGGAAAGGGGAGGGAGTATGGACGCCCCGCAGCGACCCCCGGGAGTGCCTTCCGGAATGTCCCAGGGATTGCATCGCATCGTCGTCGTGGGCGGCGGCGCGGCGGGGTTGGAGCTCGTGACCGCGCTCGGCGATCGCCTGGGCCGGCGCAATCTTGCCGAGATCACACTGATCGAAAAGAGGCGGACGCATCTCTGGAAGCCGCTGCTGCACACGATTGCTGCCGGCAGCATGGACCCGAGCGAGCATGAGCTGAATTATCTCGCCCAGGCGCATTGGCACCATTTCCGCTTCCGCTTCGGCGAGATGACCGGGCTTTCGCGCGCGGAGCATCGCGTGCATGTGGCCGCCACCCATGACGAGGAGGGGCGGGAGATCACGCCTCCCCGTTCTTTTCCTTATGACACGCTGGTGATCGCCGTCGGCAGCGTGACCAATGATTTCGGCACGCCGGGTGTCGCCCAGCAAGCGATCCCGCTCGAGACGCCCGCGCAGGCAGCGCGTTTCAACCGCCGGCTCGTCAATGCCTGCATTCGCGCGCATGCGCAGCCGGGGCCGGTGCGCCCGGGCCAGCTCCATGTCGCGATCATCGGCGCGGGCGCGACGGGAACCGAGCTCGCGGCCGGGCTCTATCAGTCCGTGCGTGAGGTGGTGTCATACGGGCTCGATCGCGTCGATCCCGAGCGCGATGTCCGGATCGTGCTGATCGAGGCGGCCGCGCGGATTCTGCCCGCGCTGCCGCCGCGAATCTCGGAGGCGACAAGGCGGCTGCTCGATCGGCTCGGGGTCGAGGTCCGGGTGGGCGCGCGGGTGAGCGAGGTGACGGGCGAGGGCGTCCGTCTCATGGACGGCGCGTTCATTCCGGCCGGGCTCGTCGTCTGGACCGCCGGGGTCAAGGCGCCCGACTCCTTGCGCGCGCTTGACGGGCTGGAAACCAACCGGCTCAATCAGCTCGTGGTGCTGCCGACGCTGCAAACCACCCGCGATGCGGATATCTTTGCGATCGGTGACTGCGCGGCGGTGCCTTGGCACGGACATGCGGACCCCGTGCCGCCGCGGGCGCAGGCAGCGCATCAGGAGGCATCGCACCTCGCCCGGCAATTGCCGCGTCGGCTCGCGGGCCGGACGTTGCAGCCTTTCGAATATCGCGATTTCGGCTCGCTCGTCTCGCTCGGAAAATATACGACCGTGGGCAATCTGATGGGCGCGCTGGTGGGAAAGAACTTCTTCATTGAAGGCATGATCGCACGGCTGATGTACCGCTCGCTCTACAAGATGCACGAGCGGGCGCTGCACGGAACCGTGCCGATGCTGTTCGGCTCGCTCACGCGAAGCCTGGCCCGCCGCGCCCATCCGCTCGTCAAGCTGCATTGAGCATCGCGCAAGGAATGCCGAAAGAGATGAGGTTCCGCCCATCGTTCATTCACCGACCAGGAATTCACGATCAACCGGGACCTGCATGGCCGTCACGAGAGCGTTGGTCTCCGAGGCCATGCCGACGATGGCGAGGAGGTGCATGTGCTGCGCGTCCGTCATGCCCTTTTGCTTTGCCGCCGCGGTGTGCGAATGGATGCAGTAGGAACAGCCATTCGCGGCCGAGACGGCGATGTAGATAAGCTCTCGCGTCAGCGGATCGAGCGCGCCTTCCCCGCCCATGATCGCTTTCAGGCTTTCCCAGGTGTGTTTCAGGCTCGCGGCATCGTTGGCCAGTGCGCGCCAAAAGTTGTTGATGAAGTCCGATCCGCGGACACGCCGGATATCGTCGAACACCGCTTTTACAGCCGGGTCTTTCTCCGCCTCGTCGTCCGTCCAAAGCCGCACGGTCGCCATGCGATCCTCCGCCCTCTCTCTCTGTTCAATGATGGACCCACAGTCGGACCTGCACGACCGCACATGGCCGGTCAACGGGCGGGCTAGCGGGCGAAACGGCCTCCGCCGCCGCCGAAGCGACCGTAGCCGGCCTGCCGACCGAACTGGTCCCGCTGGAGCTGCTGGTAGCTGCCGGGATCGAACGTACCCTGGCCGCTGCCACGGGCCGGCGGCTGCATTTGGGTCCAGCCGCCGTTGTTCCATTTCGACCAGCCATTGTCTGTGTGCTGATAGACGTTGCCGTCGCGACCGGCATAGACGTCTCCGTTCGCGCCCTGGACCACGGCGCCGCTATTGCCGGTGGCACGGTTGTGGTAGCCGGCGCCCTGGGCGCCGGTCGACGAGTTGAAGCTGCCCGCGGTGCCGTAGGCGTTGCTCCGGCTTTGCGTGTTCACGGTCTTGTTGGGCCCGCTGACGGTGCTGGAGCCCCAGCGGCCGTAAGGATCGACATTCTGGTTGGTGCTGCCGGAAACGCCGTAGCGCGGATTGTAAAAGCTCGCGTTGGCGGTGCCGCTGCCGCCGCCCCAGGCGGCGCTTCCGTGCGCGTAGGTGCCGGTGTGCGGGTTGTAGTAGGACCAGGCGCCGGCGCCGCCATAGGGCCCATAAACCGCGGCGCCCTGGGCCCAGCCGCCCGTGGCGGGGTTGTAATAGCGGCCGGCCGAGGCGGCGCCGTATGGGCCCCAGACCGTGCCGCCGCGCGCCCAGGCGGCGGTCGCCGGGTTGTACCAGACATTGGCGGCGTAGGTATATGGATAGGGATAGAAGATCGGGACCGGGCCGGGCAGGATCACCGGCGGGTAGTAGTAGCCGGTGCCGTAGACGAGCACGCCGGCGGTGACGAACCCCATCAGGTAGCCGGCGGTGTAGCCATAGGTCACCGTCGTTGGGGTGGCGGCATAGGGCTGCACGTAGGTCACGTTGTAGACCGGGCTCGATGGGGGAATGGTCGCAATGGCGGGCGGGATATTGTCGGCGAGCGCCCAGGGGCCGGTCGGCGCAGCGGCGACGAACCAGGCGCCATTCTCGCAGGCGTAGTATTTGTCACCGATCCTGAGGACCTGCGCGTCGGTGTTGACGGCGTAGAAGACCATGGTGCCGGGGATCGGGACGAAGTTGGGCGGGCCCGAATAGGTGACGGTGAGCGTGGTCCCGGAGCGGGAAAGCGTGTCGGTGGTGGGGATGGAGGCTTTGAGCACGGCTTCCTCGGCCTGAACGGTTCCCGGGACAGAGGCGAGGACGGCGCCTTCGTTGCTGTTCGGCGGGATCAGGGGAAAATCCGGCGGCAGGTTGTTGGTGGCGAAGCTCCAGGGCCCATCGAGCCCGGCGGAGGCGAACCAGCGGCCGGAGAAGAGCGCGTAGAAGCGCCCCTGGGCCGGATCGAAGAAGAGCGTGTTGGCAGTGTTGGTGATGCGCAGCAGCGCGGTGCCGGTGACGGGGGAGAATTGTGGCGGGCCGGCAATGACAACGATCTCCGCGGGCTTGGTGCTGACGAAGATTTTTGGCACCTGGTCGGGCGAGGGCGGTGCGTGCGGCGGGATATATTTGCGCACGGCGCTGAAGCTTGCATTGTCGGGCAGCGCGCTGAAGGCCGCGGGCAGGGTGGCGACCGGGGCGTAGGGGCCGGTGGCCGCAGGGGCGGAAAACCACACGCCGTTGTTCAGCAGGTACCAGGTGCCGTTATCGGCGAACACATCCCAGTTGGTGTTGACCGCGAAGGTGAGTCCCGTGTTTCCGATCGGCGCCATCACCGGCTCGCCGTCGAAGACGACGAGGCTCGCCGGCTGGTTCGCGTAGAAGATCGTCGGCGGATTGTTGTTCACGGGGACTTCGCTCGTAGGCGGCCGGCCGAGGCTGAGCAGCACTGTTTCGAGCGGGACCGGGCGTGTTGCGAGGCGGGGCAGGGCGGCGCCGATCTTTGTCTGGAGCGCCGCCGCCGCTTCCGTGTCGAGCGAGGGGAAGTGGGTGGCGAGGAGGGTCGGGTCGGAAAGCGTGACGATGCCTGCCTGCGTGTCGGTCTTGGTGGCGAGCGAGACCTCGATGGTGCCGAGGATCGGCTTGGTCTGGCCCGCAGGCGTGATCGCGATCGCGGCACGCGCGGTCAGACGTTCGCGATCGGGCCAGGAGACCGCTTGCGGCTGATAGACGGTGACACTTCCTCCGGGCTCGGTGATCGTGTGCGGCCAGCCCGCCGCCGCGGTCGGGGCGGTCTCTGCCTGTGCCGGGAGCGAGATCAGCCGGATGGCAAGCAGTGCGCCGGCCGCGATTCCGAGACTGGTCATCCGCATGATCTTCCTCCCCCGCTCCTCGCCAATAGCGAAGCGGATAGCGCGACCCGTGCGCCTTCGCAATCGAGGCCTCGTTTTGATCATGCACGGACGCGCGCTGAAACGCGAGAACATGCGCGCGCGATTCCTTGCAGATGGGCGAATTTGCCTCACGAATATTGCCGCCGAAAGCGCGCTGCGCGAGATCTTCCTGGACCGAAAATCACGCTTGTCCGCCGGTTCTGATCGCCATCCGGCGTGGATCCTCCGGTGAGACCTGTGTTGGCGGCCTGCATGACGACGATCTTGCCGGCCGCAGCGCAGGCATTGAGCACGCGCCATGGCTCGATGAGCGTGCCCGGGCGTACGACGGCGAGCGCCGGTCCCTCACCAAAGCGAAAGCCTTTGCGGAATCGTCTCGTGTGGGACGGTGTTGTCAAGACATGCGAACCTCCCACGATTTTTTCAACTCGGTGACAAGCCGGGAATTGTCGGAAGATATCGACGTGGGAGATGCTGCATTGCCCGATTCCGTCGTTGCGATTTTCGTCATGGCCAGACTCCAAAGTTCAAAATGATCTGAAATGGCGCCCCTGACGTCGCCGGGCAGGACTGGAAAGTCGCATCGAAGCGGGGCCCTTATCTTCATGGCGATGCGCCGGACGGCGCCAAGGCCTCGCTGGAGGTGAGAGCGCCGGTCGCGAAGGCCAGGGATGCGGCGTCGATCAGGGCCTGAGAATGGGCCTTGGCCAAGGCGGCACGAGCGGAGACCAGCGTGGCTTCGGCATCGGAGGCATCCGTGAAAGTCCCAACCCCCTGAACATAGGCCTGATCGGCTGCAATGGCGGCCACGTTGGCCGCGCGTTCCAGCGCGACTGCGGCATCATACTGGCTCAGGCTCGTCTCCACCTGGTCGTAGGCGATGGCGACCTCGCGGAGCGCTTCCTCGCTTCCCTTTGCGAGTTCGTCCTCGGCGGCCGCATGCCTGGACTGGGCAAGAAAGAGCTGGTTACGCAACAAACCGCCTTGGAAGAGCGGCCAGTCGAAACGGAGAAAGATGCCGGCCTGCGGCTGCGCCACACTCTCGTAAGGGGCTCCATCGACACTGATCCGGCCTATGTTGCCCTGGACATTGGCGCTTAGCGACAGTTTCGGGTAGAAGTTCGACCGCGCTTCGGCGATCTCCGCATCCGTGGCTCTCAGGCGCGCCAGATCGGCGAGGAGATCGGGTCTCCGGCGCAGGGCGCTTTGCATGATCCGGTCCACGGTCTCTCCGGTCGAGCGCGGCAGCTTTTGCCGCGCGCTGTCCGCGATCCGCAGCGTCGTCTCCGGCGGCAGATCCATCGTTGCCAGCAAGGTATCCATCGCGTCGTGCTGAGCCGCGGTCGCGGCCGCGACGTCGAAACGCGCCTCGGCGGTGCCGCGACGAGCGAGTGCGACGTCGACCATCGTTCCCAGGCCGCGCGCAGCCAAGGCTTCCGCCGATTGCTGCAGGAGCTTTGCGCTGGCCAAGTCCTCTTCAGCCGCCCGAAGCTGCGCATCGACACCGCCAACGGTATAATAGGCGCGCGCGACATTGAGGATGAGTGTCTGGTGCGCGCCCGTGAAACCGACATTGGCCGCGAAGGATAGCTCCTTTGCGGCTTCCACCGCCGCATCGCGGCTGCCGAAGCCGAACAGCAGGTAGCGGATGGCAAGTTCCGGCAGGAACTGCTCGGCATTCGCGGTGATGAACCCTTGCGAGACGAGATCAGGAGGAAATGGCGACGCGGCATGCTCGTAGCCGGCGAGAGCGATCGCCGACAGGGAGGGCAGGTAGGCGGCCCGTGCCACGCCGACATTGATCGCGGCCTGTCGCGCCTGTTCCCAGGCGACACGGGTGGCTTGATCCCGCCGCTCGGCGATGTCGATCAGTTCGTCGAGCGAATAGACGTGGTTCGGATCGATATTGGCCGGCGGCTCGGGCCAGGGCAGGTCCTTGTCCAAAGGAACGACGAAGCGCGCCGAAGCGGGGCCGGTATCGGCCCCGGCGGGCGGCGCTGTGTCCACGATCGCGGGCGGGGGAATCTGCCACGGAGAGTCGGGAGATGCCGGCGCCAGGTTGAGCGTGTCATTGCAGCCCGCGAGCAGCGCGCAGCAGACGAGAAGGATGCGGCGCATCTCAGGATGATGGCGTCGCGGCAACGCGCCAACCAGCTTTGGGAGTCTCTTGCCGTGGCGCAACCTCATCGAGGATCGCGCGGA
>JASHVY010000383.1 GCA_030044345.1 Acetobacteraceae bacterium
GTGGATGGCTTACCCTTTTCGGCGTCCATGACTGCCAGGCGACCCGTTCCGATCTTTTCGGCGACCTCTTCAATAGTCAAACGCCGGCGAATTCTGGCTGTGCGGAGATTTGCGCCCAAGCGCTTGAGCGCTTCTTTGACCAGGTAGGGCGGAGCCGCCGACAAGGGATTACGCGCAGCCATATTCTCTCAAGAGCACTTTGTACCAGTTTAAGATGCGCGTTAGAGAATATCGGTGTTTTACCCTCCTGATAATAAAGGCCTATAGACAGCATTTTAAGGACCGTTAGGTGCATTTTAGAGCATTTCATCCGAGAGCCTTCGGGACTCCGCCCTCGGCCCCCTCCCCTCGCCTCCCCACCCCTTCCAGTCCTCATTGCGAGACGTCCACTTGTCGGCAAGTCAGCTAGTCGACACGTATGGGTGGTCATCCATACCTTCGTCAGCTTCGACGAGCACGAGCACGTCCAAACCGTAGTTTTTCTCGCCGTGACGGCAGGCGGCCTCACCGAGACCGTCGTCCTGTTGTTCCGAGCAATCTATCCGGAGAGCGAGGCAGCCAACATTCACCAATCAGAGCCGCTGCATTACGCTGCTCTAAAGAAAATCCTCGGGCTAATCGACCGCCTGGAGAAAGAGAAGAAGATGCTTGACGCCGAAAGCGTATCCCTCCGCCGCGAGATTGCTATGCGAAATGGCTAGATCGGGGCGGCTAGAAGCGACCCACTTATTCGACTCGGTTGAATCGACAACTGGCAACCTTGGGCGACGGTCACATACGTCAATGCGCCTGCCATTCGTTCCGTTCGCTTCTCCGTTTGCAATCCCTCCGCCACAATCCCTTCGCCGAATCGGGACAAAATCGAATAATGCCGCGGTCCGCCCTTCGTCCCTACCCCACCGAGGACAAAGCCTCGCGCAAACAGCAATCAAAACGCCGCATCCCTCAAGAGCGCGAACAGATCATCGCCCTCTATGCCAGCCGCGCCAAAACCGCAGCCGAACTCGCCATCCAATTCGGCGTCACGCTGAAATCATGCCGCTCTAATGCGCGAGGAGCAGCGGCAGCCGGCTGCTGCCGATGAGGTCCCGCGCGGCGCCGCCGAAAAGCAACTCCCGCCAGGGGGCACGGCCGTAGCCGCCGAGGACGAGAAGATCGGCGCCCTCCTCGCGCGCGACCGCGAGAAGCTCTTTCCCCGGCTCTGCCGGCAGCATCAGGGGCGCGCGGCAGAGCCGGGAGGCGATGTCGTGGGTGCGGAGATAGGCCTGCACATCATCCGCCCCCTGCCCGCCCCGCCCGCCGAGCGTGAGCAGGATCGTTTCGCTGGCACGGTGGAGGAAAGGCAGAGCCGCCACCAGGGCGCGCACGGAGGCAGCCGAGCCGTTCCAGGCGACGGCGATGGTCTTGCCCACTCTGCCCGGCGCCTCGGCGGGGACGAGAAGGACGGGACGGCCGGAGCGGATCAGTATCTCCTCGATCGTGTCGGTATGCGGCTGGTCGATGACACGGTCGGAGCGGCCGAGGATGACGAGATCGAAGAAGCGGGCATGCTGCGAGAGGAATGCAGCCGCATCGCCGGTTTCTTCCCGCCAGAAGGCGCCTTGCTCGGCGGGCGCGAGGTTGGCTGCGAGAGGCAAGCCATGGCGGGCAGCAGCCGCGGTGAAGCCCGCACGCGTCTGCTCCGCCCTGGTTTCGATGGCGGCGGACACTTCCTCGGCCCAGCGCATATCGGCCGCCGCCGCCAGGCCCTCGGCGCCGGCGCCGATGAGGAAGCCGGTGACGTCCATCCGCACATGCAGGGCTTCGAGATGGGCGCCGAAGGCGGCGGCGAAGCGGCAGGCGAGCTCGGTCGTTCCGGCGCTCGCGGTGCCGCCGCTCAAGCCTGCAAGGATGGTTCTGATGGCCACGAACGCCTCCGCCGGGTGGGAGAATGGGACAATGCGAAGGGTGGCCGACCGGGTATTTGATTTTGATCAAGCCTGCCGGACGCGGGCGGCATGTCAGGGGATGACAATGACGGGAAGCGGGGCGAGGCTCGCGAGCTTCTGCGAGATGCTGCCGAGAAGAAGACCGGCGAGGCGGCCGGCGCCACGCTTGCCGACGACGATGGCCTCGGCCTGCTTTTCCTGAGCGATCCGCAGAAGAGCCGGCACGATCTCTCCGGTTTCGGATTCGAGGTGAATTTCCGAAGCCCCCGCGGAGCGCGCGCGCTCCCTCGCCCTGGCGAGCGTGGAGGCGGAGGCGGAGGCGAGCATTTCCTGGAGCCAGACCTGCTGGGGATGGGTGAAGGCTTCGATCACGCTCTCGGGGAGTCCTTCGCTGCCGATCACGTTGGCGATGACGAGCGCAAGGCCCGCGTCCCTGGCGCGACGCGCGGCGTAATCGACGGCGCGGTCTGCGCCGGACGACCCGTCGGTCGCGACGAGGATGGAGCTCATGATCCGGCGGGCGCCATTTCCGGCACAGGAATGACCGCCGGATTTGCGCGGATGGGCCGGAGGAGCCTGTAGGCGAGGATCTTGCAGGCGCTGTTCACGAGGAACCAGAGCAGCGAATAGGCCCAGACAAAGAGGGCATAGCGCCAGCCGATGGGAGCGATGAACCAGCCATAGACCGCGGCGAGGGTGCCTACGATTTTCGTCGCCTCGGTGGTGAGGAAGAAGCTCAGGCTCGGGAAAGGACGCTGCCAGATCGCGCCGCGATTGCGGGTGAGGAAGATGGTGAGGTGGCCGGCGACG
>JASHVY010000384.1 GCA_030044345.1 Acetobacteraceae bacterium
CCGAAGATCGAGACCTGCATTGCGGCCGTGAAGCAAGGAGTCAAGGCCGTGACGATCATGGACGGGCGCGTGCCCAATGCCTGCCTGCTCGAACTCTTCACCAAGGGGGGTGTCGGCACCATCATCCGCGCCTGAGAAAAGTAAAGGTCGGAAAATCGATTTCTGGCTTTCGATAAAGTTTAGTGGACGCCACCCCCCTGACGGGTGCTCAACGCGCCCGCGCGTCGCGCTTCAACGATTCCGAGTACTGGAGCGGGATGCGTTCGCTTGCCCTCACGTATCCCGCTCTACTCATTTGTTTTCTCGCGTGATTCAGACCTACGGTGATTCCACCTCCGGCCATCACGCTTTAGGCGGTGCGGGCGAATAGGAGCGTGCGGGCGGTGACATTGATCACCAGCACCACGAGCACGACGAGAAAGGCAGCGGCAAAGGCGAGCGCGTGGGCGCTCGCGAAGGGCTGGTTGATGAAGCTCCAGATCACGTAGGTGAGGTAGCCGATCGGCTCGTGCGTGAGCTTGCCGTTCCAGACATAGTTGGACCAGCCGGCGGTATAGATCAGTGGCGCCGTCTCGCCGACCGAGATCGCGAGCGCCAGTAAGGCGCCGGTGAGCACGCCCGGCAGTGCCGGCGGCAGGACGATGCGGAAAATGACCTTGCGGTCGGGCGCGCCGAGCGCATAGCCCGCCTCACGGAGCGAGAGCGGAACCTGTCGCAGCGAGAGCTCGGTGAGGCGGGCCATGTAGGGCACCACCATCAATGCCAGCGTGATCGCGCCGGCAAGCGCCGAGAATTGCCAGCCGAGCCAGATCACCATGGTGATGTAGGAGAAGTAGCCGAGGACAATCGAAGGAATGCCGGTGAGCACGTCCGAGAGGAAGCGCACGACGGCGCCGAAGGAGCCGGTGCCGAATTCCGCGAGATAGATGCCGCCGCCGACACCGATCGGGACGCCGATGATCAGCGCGCCGCCGGACAGGACGAAGGTACCCACGATCGCGTTGAGCAGGCCGCCGCTGATCCCGTTGGTGGGGGCAAGGAAGAGCTCCGGGGAGATGGCGGAGATCCCGCGCGCGGTGACCAGGATGAGGATATCGAGCAGCGGAGCGGCGACCAGGACGAAGGCCAAGATCGAGAGCACCCAGCCGATGCGCGTGCGGATGCGGCGCCCCCGGAGGAGGGGGAACTCAAGCGCGACTTGTGAGACCGACATGCAGACCCCTCGTGATCAGGCGTGCGATCACGTTGACGATGACGGTGATGATGAAGAGCACGAGTGCAATCTCGGCGAGCGAGCGGACGGCCATGCCGGTTGGATCCTGCTCGGCACTGTCGAGCTGCGAGACGATGAAGGAGGCCATGGTGCTGATAGGGCTGGTGATCGTTCCTGGAAGGTGATTGATCGCGCCGCCGCTCACCATCAGCACCGCCATGGTTTCACCGAGCGCGCGACCGAGACCGAGGATGATCGCGCCGACGATGCTGCCGCGCACCATCGGCAGCATGGCGCGAACCGCCACCTCGAACTTCATCGCGCCGAGCGCGTAGGCCGCTTCCTTGTCCGGACGCGGCACCTGAAGGAGCGCGGAATAGACCGTGGCAGTAATGATCGGCACCACCATGAGGGTGAGCACGAGCGAGGAGGAAAGCAGGCCGAAGCCGGTGGGCGAGCCACCGGCGAAGAAGGGAATGAACCCGAGGACGTCATCGAGCGCGGGCGCAATGTAATGGGCGATCAGCGGCACCAGAACCGCCACGCCCCAGAGCCCGTAAACGACGCTCGGCACGACCGCGAGAAGCTCGACAATGAGGGAGAGCGTGGGGCGAAGACGGGGGGGTGCCCCCTCGGCAAGAAAGATCGCGACCCCGAGACTGACGGGAACCGCGATCAGGAGCGCGATCGCGGAGGTCGCGAGGGTGCCGACGATGAAGACGAGGATGCCGTATTGCGCGCCGATCGGGACCTGGACGCCGCGTCGCGTCACCGGATCGGCGTAGAGATTGCCGAGATTCCAAGTCTCGCGGAACAGAAAGCCGATTCCATTGAAATGGATCGCCGGCCAGGAATAGATCGCGAGGAAGAGCACGACGGCGACCAGCATGCCGGGAATGATCCCGGCGAGGCCGACAAGGCCGATGCGGAAAGGGCTCGTACGCAAGAAACTCTTATCCCGTTTTCCGAACGACTTTATCCGATGGGAGGCGGCAAAGGGAACGGCGCCGGCGCATGTTGCACGCCGGCGCCGGATGGCGTGGTTAATGGATCTTCGCGATCTGCGCCTTGGAGAGGGCTGCGATCTTCTCCGGCAGCGACAGGAAATGCACGACACCAAGGAATTCGGGTGTGCTTCCGCCCGCCGGATCGACCGCCCAGGTGAGGAAGTCGCGCACCGCTGCGGCGATATCGGAACTTGCCTGCCTGGAGTTCACGATCGCGTATTCGTAGTTGATGATTGGATAGGAATTCTCGCCAGGCGCGAAAATCAGGCTGATGCGCTGATCGGCCGGCGTCTTGTCCTCGAGCGCGGCAACGGCGGCACCGACGGTGGTCGGGTTCGGCAATACGAAATTGCCGGCCCGGTTTTGCAGCAATGCCGTTCCGAGCCCGGCCTTCGTAATCTGAGCAGCGTAGCTGACGCCGATATAGGCGAGGGAGCCGGGGGTCTGCCCACATGCCTGGACCATGCCCGGATTGCCGATGGCGCCAATGCCGCCCTGCACCGGCGGCCAGGAGAGCGTGGTGCCGTAACCGACATTGTCGGCCCAATCGGAGTCTGAGGCCGCGAGATACTGGCTGAAGATAAAGGTATCGCCGCTGCCGTCGGTGCGGTGGATGGGGACAATCCCCTGGCTCGGCAGCGTCACGCCCGGATTGATCTTGGCGATCGCCGGGTCGTTCCAATGCCTGATCTTGCCACTATAGATGCCGGCGAGAACCGGGCCGGAGAGCTTGAGGTTGGCGTTGTTGAGGCCGGGCACATTGTAGTTCACGGTCTGCGCCGAGATGGCGAGCGGAATGTTGAGAATGCCCGGATCCTTCTTCAATTGTGCGCTGCTCATATAGGCGTCGGAAGCGCCGATCTGCGCCACGCCCGAAATCGCCTGGGCGATGCCGGTGCCGCTGCCCGTGCTCTGGGTCGTGATGCGCACACCCGGGTGCATGGCGGTGTATTTCGGCACCCAGAGATTGAAGAGCGGGTAAAGGAGGCTTGAGCCGGTCTCGAGCAGCGTGACTTCCGCCGCGGCGGCCCGGCGGGGCACGAGCGAGATCAGGCCGAGGCTGGTGCCGCCAAGGGTGCCGAGAAGAAATGTACGGCGAAGCAACGTCTCGCTCGATCGCGTCTGCATGGGTGCCTCCGATGCGTGGTGGTATAGGTTGGAAGAGGGCGCCGCTTCCGGCCTCTCGGGCGCCCGACCCCCGGGCTATCAGGTTCCGGGGTCATGCATGTGACAGTTAGATG
This sequence comes from Acetobacteraceae bacterium, assembly GCA_030044345.1. Classification (GTDB taxonomy): domain Bacteria; phylum Pseudomonadota; class Alphaproteobacteria; order Acetobacterales; family Acetobacteraceae; genus JAKAWQ01. Next base: position 3,462 of record JASHVY010000384.1, read on the forward strand.
ACAGAACGATGATGATCCCCTCGGGCCGGTCGCCGGTCGGTGGTGGTGTTTCGGGGGGTGACATTTCGGGTGGATTGTCACCGCCGCGTTGACAGAAGAACGGGCACCCACGCATCGTCCGCCGCCCCGCGCCCGGCCCGCGCCCGGTTTGGGTGTCGAGGAGAACGGGCCGAGGAGTGGGATTGTGATGCCAGCGCAGGAGTTGCGCGCGCCGATCGAGGCGCTGTGGGAAAAACGCGAGACGCTTTCCGCCGGCATGGCGGGAGAGGCACGGGCGACGATCCTGGCCGTGCTCGATGCGCTGGATTCAGGTCAACTCCGCGTCGCCGAGCCGACGCCGGAAGGCTGGGTGGTGCATGAATGGCTCAAGAAGGCGGTGCTGATGTCCTTCCGCATCAGCGACGCGGTGCCGATTCCGGGGGCCGGAGGCGCCCCGGTCTATGACAAGGTGCCGATGAAGTTCGCTGGCTGGGGGGCGAACCGCTTTGCCGAGGCCGGATTTCGGGCGGTGCCGGGAGCGGTCGTGCGCCACTCCGCCCATATCGCGCCCGGCGTCATCCTGATGCCCTGCTTCGTCAATGTCGGCGCCCGGGTCGAGAGCGGCACGATGATCGATACCTGGGCGACCGTGGGGAGCTGCGCGCAGGTCGGCCGAAATTGCCATATCAGCGGCGGTGTCGGGCTCGGCGGCGTGCTCGAGCCCTTGCAGGCGAGCCCGGTGATCATCGAGGACGATTGCTTTATCGGCGCGCGTTCGGAAGTGGCCGAGGGCGTGGTGGTGGAGCGGGGCAGCGTGCTTTCGATGGGTGTCTTCCTCGGGGCCTCGACCAAGATCATCGACCGGGCGAGCGGAGAGGTGTTCATCGGCCGCGTGCCGGCCTATTCGGTGGTCGTGCCGGGCAGCCTGCCGGGCAAGCCCTTGCCGGACGGAACGCCAGGCCCGGCACTTGCCTGCGCCGTTATCGTCAAGCGGGTGGATGCGCGAACGCGGGCGAAAACCTCGATCAACGAGCTGCTCCGCGCGTGAGCGAGGCCGATTCGCTGCTTCTAGCTCCCTTGCCCCTTGCTCAGGCGCTGATCCGCTGCGCTTCGATCACGCCGGCAGATGCGGGCGCGCAGGATGTGCTCGCGGAGGTGCTAAGCGAGCTCGGTTTCCGGGTAGCTCCGCTCCGCTTCGGCGAGGTCCGGAATCTCTATGCGCGCATCGGCGAGACCGCGCCGCATTTCTGCTTCGCCGGGCATACCGACGTGGTGCCGCCGGGCTCCGGCTGGCGCTTTGATCCTTTCGGCGCCGAGGTCGCGGGAGAAATCCTCTATGGCCGTGGCGCCTGCGACATGAAGGGCGCGATCGCGTCCTTCGTCGCCGCGGCGGCGGCGCATCTGGCGGCAGGCGAGGGGAGAGGCTCGATCAGCCTCCTTATCACCGGCGATGAGGAGGGTGCGGCCCTCGACGGCACTGTGAAGGTGCTCGATTGGATGGAGCAAAAGGGAGAAATTCCCGATTTCTGCCTGGTCGGTGAGCCGACCAACCCGGCGCGGCTCGGCGAGGTGGTGAAGATCGGACGGCGCGGCAGCCTGAACGCGGCGATCACGGTGCACGGGATTCAGGGCCATGTTGCCTATCCGGAACGGGCGGACAATCCGGTGCATCGGCTGGTGGCGGCACTGGCGGCGCTGACTTCTGTCCCGCTCGATGCCGGAAGCGCCTGGTTCGCGCCTTCGGGGCTTGAGGTCACCAGCATCGACGTCGGCAATCCGGCGAGCAATGTCATTCCCGCGACGGCGCGCGCCGCGCTCAATATCCGGTTCAACGACCTCCATCGCGGAGCCGACCTCGCTTCCTGGCTCCGCAGGGCGATGGCGCGCTACGCCGAGCAGAGCGAGGTCGTGGTGACGATCAGCGGCGAGGCCTTCCTCACTCAGCCGGGGCCGGAAGTGAAGAAACTTGCCGCCGCGATCGAGGCGGCGAGCGGAATTGCGCCCCGGCTCGATACTGGCGGCGGGACCTCGGACGCACGTTTCATCGCGCGCTATTGCCCGGTGGCCGAGTTTGGCCTGGTCGGAGCCAGCATGCACCAGGTGGATGAGCATGTGCCGGTTTCCGAGCTGGCCGCACTGACGCGCATCTATCGTTCCGTGCTGGGCGCCTTCGTCGGATGAGTGGCCGCCAGCCGTCCCGCAGCGGGTTCCAGACAATCGTGCTCGGCATCGCCCTGATTGCCCGCGGGCGTCCGGAGGGACTCACCCATTTCGGCGACACGTCGCAATCCTTCCTCGCCAGCCTCGCACCGCTGGTCGCGTTTCCGCTGGTGGGCGCGGCCCTGCTCGCGATGAACGGCGCAGTGCATGCCGGAATGGTGAGCTTCCTCGAGACACTCTCGGTCCTGCTGGCGCAGCCGGTGATCTCCGAGCTGCTGGCGGCCGCCTGGGGCCGGGAGAAGCTTTGGCTGCGCTATGCCACGGCCTTCAACTGGTGCCAGTGGGTGATCCCGGTTCTCGGCAGTCTCCTGATCGTGATCATTGGCATTCTGGTCACCCTTGGCATGCCGTCAGGCTGGGGAATGCCGGCCCTGCTCGGCGCACTGGGCGGATACGGGCTCTGGCTGCAATGGTTCCTTGCCAAGCATGGGCTCGCACTCGGTGGCTGGCGTGCCGGCATCCTTGTGCTGCTCGTCAATCTCGGAACCGCCGCCCTCCTGCTCGTGCCTCATTTCCTGCTCGGCTGGGGATAGGGTGCCGAACAGTTCGTTCCTGTATAGTACGGAAACGAGCGAGAGGCCGGTGGCCGGAGCAGTGGGGCCGGCGATGCGGCGGTCACGCGCGGCGAGCACGGCGGCCATATGCCCGGGCACCCATCGCCCTTCACCGACAAGCTTGAGCGAGCCTGCGATGTTCCGCACCTGATGATAGAGGAAGCTCCGCGCCTCGGCAGTGATGACGATCATCTCGCCATATCGTTGCACCTCCAGACTTGCCAGCGTGCGGAGCGCGCTCTTCGCCTGGCAGCCGGCGGCGCGGAAGGACGAGAAATCATGCCGGCCGATGAGCGCGCGCGCGCCTTCCGCCATCGCCGCCGCATCGAGCGGCTGCGGCACATGCCAGACCTGCCCCACGGCAAGCGCGGGTGGAGCCGGACGGTTGAGGATGCGATAGCGATAGAGACGGCGGATCGCCGAAAAGCGCGGGCTCCAGCCGGGCGGGGCAGGGGCGGCACGGAGCACGGCAATCGGATGCGGGCGGAGATGGTAGTTGAGCGCGGCCGCGATCTTTTCGGTGGGGAAATCTTTCTCCAATCGCAGCTCGACGACCTGCCCCTCGGCATGCACGCCGGCATCGGTTCGCCCGGCGACGGTGGTGGTGACCGTCCCGCGGGCGAGCTTCGCCGCGGCCGTCTCCAGCGCCTCCTGCACTGAGGGGCCGCCCGCCTGGCGTTGCCAGCCGCGGAACGGCGTGCCGTCATATTCGATCAAAAGGGCATAGGCAGCGGTCATTTGCGGTGACCGCGAAGGAATGCGGCTCCGTCCATCACCTTGCCGCCAGGGGGCTGGACCTGGAGCAGGCGAAGCGCCCCCTCGCAGCAGGCAATGGTGAGCGCATCGTCCAGCAATGCGCCGGGCGGACCGTTGCCGGGCACGGCGAGTGCCTTCCGCACCTTGAGCCGCATCCCGTTGAACGCGCAAAACGTACCGGGCCAGGGATCGAACGCGCGCACCTTTCGCGCGAGCATCGTGGCTGGGGTCCACCAATCGAGCCGGGCATCCTCATGGGTGAGGCGCGGCGCGTAGCAGGCCTCTGCCTCCGGTTGCGGGTGGGGCGTGGGATTCTCGGCGAGCGCGCGGACGATGAGGCGGGCACCGACCTCGGCCAGGATAGCCGTGAGCGTGCCGCCGGTGGCGTCGGGCGGGATCGGCACCGGCTCGGCGAGCAGCATCGGGCCGGTATCGAGCCCTTCATCCATCTGCATGATGGTCACGCCGGTTTCTGTATCGCCGGCAAGGATGGCAGCCTGGATGGGTGCGGCGCCGCGCCAGCGGGGCAGCAGGCTGGCGTGGATGTTGAGGCAGCCGCGGCGGGGTAGCGCGAGCATTTCCTTGGGCAGGATGAGACCGTAGGCCACTACCACCGCCGCATCGAGATCGAGCGCGGCAAAAGCATCCCATTCCTCGCGATTGCGGCGCAGCTTTTCGGGCGTGCGGAGCAGAAGCCCGTGCTCG
>JASHVY010000385.1 GCA_030044345.1 Acetobacteraceae bacterium
GTCTATGCCGCGCTCGATACCTATCTTCTGCGCGGCCGCGCACCATGGACATTTCCCCATCGGCATCCGGATTGGGAGACGCTCCTGCCGGCAGAGACAGCGCCGCGGATCGAGTACTCGAAGCCGGATGGCGTGCTGACTTTCGACCGGCTCTCCTCGGTTTTCATCAGCAACACGAATCACGAGGAGGACCAGCCGTCGCACCTCCGGCTCGCCGAGCCGGCCCGGGCGATCACCGTCAATTGGGAGCGCTACCGAAGCCCCGAGACGCGCTATTGTCCGGCGGGGGTGTACGAGATCGTCGGCGCGGAGGAGGGTGCGCCGCAACTCGTCGTCAACGCCCAGAACTGCGTTCACTGCAAGAGCTGCGATATCAAGGACCCGACCCAGAATATCGACTGGGTCGCGCCCGAGGGCGGCGGCGGCCCGAATTACCCGCCGGGAATGTAGGGAAAATAGCCGCCCCCCTCTTGTTTGCGGTTCCCAGACGACAAACGAAAAAGAGGATCCGGCGGTAAGTCCCGAGAGCCTTGATGGCGCCGCTGCCCGACCCCTGCTATAGGATCAATCCGATGCCGAATTTGCGCCTGCTGCGCCGTCCTTTTCTTCTCGTACTCAGCCTTCTCTCGGCCTGTGCGGCCGGAGGAGCACCCACCGCAGACATGGGCAGCAGCGGCCGCGCCTATGGCGCCTTCCTCGATGCAAGGTACGCCGACAGCCAGTTCGCGCTCGGTGAGGCCGCCCGATATTACCGTCTCGCTTCGGCCGCCGATCCGTCCGACCCGGTGCTCCGCCAGCAGGCCTTTATCGCCAGCCTGATGGCCGGGGATGCGGATGCGGCGAATCTCGCGCGGACCGTCGCCAGCAATCAGGTGGCGATGCTGGTCCTGATCGACCAGGCGGTGCTCGACAGGAACTGGTCCGGCGCGATCCACCTGATCCGCAATCTGCCGGAGGAGGGTCTGACCCAGATCCTTTCTCCCCTCCTGCTCGCCTGGGCCGAGCAGGGCGCGGGGCGGACCGATGCCGCGCTGGCAACGTTGCAGCCCTATCTGAGCGGGCCCGAGGCCCGCGGCATCGACGTGCTGCATGCCGCCATGATCGCCGACCTCGCCGGCCGCACATCGCTCGCCGATCGTTATTACAGCCTTGCCGATCAAGGCTTCGCGGTGCCCAACCTGCAGGTTGCCCGCGCTGTCGCGAGCTGGCAGGCGCGCCAGGGTCATCTCGCCGAGGCACGGGCAACCATCGCGGCCCTTGGCACCGGTGGAGACGATCTCGCCATGGCGCTTCCGGCGCTCGAGCGCAACATGGCCACCCCGCCCGTGACGTCCCCGACCGACGGGATGGCCGAGGCCTATCTCGCGATTGCCGCGAGCCTCCGCGAGCAGGATTCGCCCGATTTCACGGTGATCCTCCTCCGCCTTGCCCTGACGCTCCATCCCGACCTGACACCGGCGCGGCTCCTTCTCGCCGATGTGCTGGACAGCCAGAACCAGTCGCAGGCAGCGCTCGACGTGCTCGAGCCGGTCTCCCCGAACGATTCGCTCGCGCCCATCGTGGAGCTTCGGCAGGCGGTCCTGCTCGACCATGTCGGCAGGGTTTCCGACGCGCTCGCGATCCTCAACCGGGTCGCCGCCCTCCATCCCGATCAGCCGGGGCCGTACGAGGTGGAAGGAGACATCCTGCGCGAGCACGAGCACTGGAAGGAGGCGATCAACGCCTATGACAATGCGATCGCGCGCCTCGGCCCGTCAGCGCCGGCGGACTGGACGCTCTATTACGATCGCGGCATCGCCTATGACCAGGTGAATGACTGGGCGCGGGCCGAGCCGGACTTCCAGAAGGCGCTGCAACTCCAGCCCAACCAGCCCTATGTGCTGAATTATCTCGGCTATTCCTGGGCGGTGCAGGGCAGGCACCTGGAACAGGCCCACGACATGATCGCCAAGGCCGCCGAGCTCAGGCCGAATGATGGGGCGATCCTCGACAGCCTCGGCTATGTCCTGCTCCGCCAGGGGGACACGGCGGGCGCGCTCCGCTGGCTGCTGCGCGCGGTCACGCTGGAGCCGGACGATCCCACCATCAACGGCCATCTCGGCGATGCCTATTGGGCGGCCGGGAACCGGCTCGCCGCGCGCTATCAGTGGCAACTGGCTCTCTCGATGCACCCGACCGCGGATGAAGCCGCCAAGCTGCAATCGAAGCTCGGCGGGGATTACGGCGATCTCGGCACGGCACCCGCTCCGGGCGCCTCGACGGCAGCGGAGAGCCACAAGCCATAACGCGACCCAAGCTCGAAGAGCTGGCACTCGAAGAGCTGGCGCCGGCCAAGGTCAATCTCTTCCTGCACGTGACCGGAAGGCGGCCGGACGGCTATCACGTGCTGGACAGCCTGGTCGTCTTCGCGGGCATTGCCGATCTTCTGACGGCAACCGCCGCGGCCGATCTCTCGCTCGAAATCGACGGACCTTGCGCGGCCGGGCTTTCGCCGGGAGAGGACAATCTCGTCTGCCGGGCGGCGCGCGCGCTGGCCAGGGAAGCAGGGTGCGCGCCATGGGCCGCGCTTCGGCTGACGAAGACCCTGCCGCAGGCCGCGGGGCTTGGCGGCGGCTCGGCCGATGCGGCCGCGACCCTGCGCCTGCTCGGCCGGCTCTGGGGGCTGGGCGGGACGGATGCGCCGGCCGCGTTCCTTGCCGTCAAGCTAGCCATCGAGCTCGGGGCGGACGTGCCGGTCTGCCTTGCCGGACAGCCGGCGAGGATGAGCGGCATCGGCGAGACTCTGGCGCCCGCTCCTGCCCTGCCTCCATTCGGTCTCTGCCTCGTCAATCCCGGCATGCCCGTGCCCACCGCGCCGGTTTTCGCCGCGCGGCGCGGACCTTTCTCGCCGCCCGCCCGCCTGCCTCGGGGCTGGCCTGACGCCGCCTCGCTCGCCGCCGATCTCGGGCGCCTCGGCAATGATCTCGAAGCGCCCGCGATCGCGCTCTGCCCCGCCATCCGCCCGGTTCTCGCCGCGCTCGATTGCCAGCCTGGCTGCCTGCTCGCACGCGTGAGCGGCTCAGGCGCCACCTGCTTCGGCCTCTTCCCCGATCCGGCCTCCGCCGCCGAAGCGGCCAAGGCGCTCGCCCGGCCCGGCTGGTGGTGCTGGGGCGGGGGACTTGCCGGTCAGACCTGGGTGTCGTCGTCGAAACTGCCCGGATCGAAGTTTCCCGGATCGAAACCGCCCTGATTAGGATCGAAATCGGCCTGGGTCGGATCGAAACCGCCCTGGCTCGGGTCGAAACCCCCTTGTGAGGGATCGAACCCCGCCTGATTCGGATCGAAATTGCCCTGGTTCGGATCCGTACCCGCATTCGGGTCAGCCCAAGGGTTCGTCCCAGGGTTCATATTGGGATCCGCGTTTTCGTTGATGATGGTGACGTTCTCGGGCGCCCCGCCGAAGGGGCTCCCGAAGGCGCCGCCGCCGAACCCGGCATGGGGAGAAAAAAGGCTCATCAGCGCATTGCCGGCAACGACCCCGCCGGCCACGCCGGCCGCGGTCGCCAGGGCCGAGCCGAGGAAGCCCGAGCCGCCACGCTGAAAAAGGCCGGGCTGATATCCGGGCGGCGGATAAGGCGGGGGTGCCGGCTGAGCATATTGCTGGGCGTATTGCGGCTGCGGTTGCGGCGGAGGAGGCGGCGCGGCCCCGGCGCCGAAGAGGCCGGAGAAGAAGCCGCCTCGGGATGGCACGGGTGGTGCTGCCTGTCGCGATGCGAGCTGGGATTGAAGCTCGGCAATCCGGCTCTGCGCCGCGGCGAGCGCATGCTCCTGCACGAAGGCCATCTGGGCGAGGCGATAGCGCGCCTCGGGATGGCGGGCGAGAAGGTCGGCGATCAGCGCGTCCGCCTCCGGGTCCACGGGGGGCAAGGGCGCGTTCGTGGCGGGCACCGAGCCGCTGCCGCCCGCGCCGGCAACCCGCTCGATGAAACGGGTGATGATGTCGCGTTCTTCGTTGGTCATGATAAGGATTCGCCTTTCTCCCAGGCGCCGGATGTGGCGTGCGGCGCAATTGCAATCAAGCGGGTGAGCGGCCTTCCGTTCCTTGCCCGCGCCCGGCTGCGTCCGTAAGCTGCGCCGCACCATACCGCTACCGCGGACGATCCATGGACGCGACCAAGCCACGCAGCTTTCAGGAACTGATCCTGCGAATCAGCGCCTTCTGGGCGGAGCAGGGCTGCGTTCTGCTGCAGCCCTATGATGTCGAGATGGGCGCGGGCACCTTCCATCCGGCGACGACGCTGCGCGCGCTCGGCGAAAAACCCTGGCGGGCGGCCTATGTCCAGCCCTCGCGCCGGCCGACCGACGGGCGCTATGGCGAGAATCCGAACCGGCTCGGGCATTACTACCAGTTCCAGGCGCTGCTGAAGCCGGTGCCGCCGAACCCGCAGGAGCTTTTGCTGGCGAGCTATCGGGCGCTCGGGATCGATCCGCTCGCCCACGATATCCGCTTCGTCGAGGATGATTGGGAGAGCCCGACGCTCGGCGCCTGGGGCCTCGGCTGGGA
>JASHVY010000386.1 GCA_030044345.1 Acetobacteraceae bacterium
GAAGAAGAAATCCGCCGGCGCGTCGCCGAGAGGGGCTTCGCGAGGGGCATCTACCTGCTCACCGATCCGCAGCTTGTCCCGCTCGCCGGCAATCTGCCGGCATGGCCGGCGCGCCTGCGCGGCGCGGGCGGCTGGGCCGATATCGCGGTGCCGGCAGGGTCATGGGGAGGGTCACTTGGGGCCGCGGCGAAAAATCCCTTCAGGGTCGCCTATGAAATCCTGCCGGATGGCTCTCATCTCCTGGTCGGCCAGCCGACCAGCGATCTCGAGGGCTTTGTCGGCAGGATCAGGATTGCCTTTGCCTTGAGTGCGGCGCTCATTCTGACCATTGCGGCCGTCGCCGGAATTTCCGTGACCCGCCGTACGGTCGGACGGATCGAGGCCATCAATGCGACGACGCGGGACATCATGCGCAACGGCCTGGCCAGGCGCATTCCGCTCCGCGGCACGCGGGATGAATGGGATCAACTTTCCGCAAACCTCAATGCGATGCTCGACCGGATCGAGGCGCTGGTGCAGGAGGTCCGGCAAGTCTCGGACAATGTGGCGCACGATCTGTGCACGCCTCTCACCCGGCTGCAGGGGCGTCTGGAGAAGGCGTTTCATCACGAGTCCTCGTCTGGACCCCATCATGACCTTATCGGCGAGACCATCGCGGATCTCAAGTCGATCCTGAGCATGTTCGCTTCCCTGCTGCGCATCTCGCGCATCGAATCGCTCGACCCGAAAGGCGCATTCCGTGTCGTCGATCTCGGCGCGATTGCTGGCGAGGTCGCGGAATTGTTCGATGCGGCGGCCGAAGAGAAGGGCGGCCGCATCCTTTTCTCAAGTCAGGGGGAAGTGCCGGTCCGGGGGGATCGCGATCTTTTGTTCGATGCCATCGCCAATATCCTCGACAATGCCGTCAAGCATGGCGGTCCGGGTGATGTGCGGGTGGAGGTGACGGCCGAGCGGCAGGAGCCGACGATTTCGATTTGCGATCATGGCCCCGGGATTCCGGCTGAAAAACGTAAAGATGTCTTCAAGCGATTCTATCGGCTCGACCAAAGCCGGAGCAGCCCGGGGAACGGTCTCGGCCTCAGCCTGGTTGCCGCCGTCGTCCAACTCCACGGGGCGCGCATTGAGATGGAGGATAACGGCCCCGGCCTCAGGATCCGTCTGCGGTTTCCTTCGGTGGAGAGCGGAAGCCCCGTGACGATGGGCTGCACGCACGATGCGTCTCCTCTCCTGTCCTGACAGCACCTCGCGGCGGCGAACGCTCGGCGCGAGCCCCGCCGAGGAAGTCGCTCGCCCTGCTCTTCGAAAATCGGAGAACACTAACATAAATGTCAGTAGGAGCGGGCAGGTGATCGTGGCACTCTGAAGGAAGACGGTTTGATAGCTGCAAGAGAAACTCTTTCTCTATCGGGAATTTTTCGAAGCCTATTGGCGTGACTAGGATTGTCCTGCCGGGCCTGGTTCCTCGATGAGCAACGAGGCTGCCCGAGAAGGAAAGGAAGAATCGGAGGCACAGAGATCCGTCGTATGGATGGCGGAGCAGCAGTGCCGCGCAGTGTGCGGGATGATGAGATGCGCCCAGTCGGACCGGCCATGATGATGATTGCCGTTCTTGCGGTGAGCGGGTGCGCGGCTGCACCGCCAACCGGCCCCGATGTCCTCGTGATGCCCGGCAAGGGCAAGACGTTTGATGCGTTCCAGGCTGACGACGCGGCCTGCCGACAATACGCTTCGTCTCGAATTGGGAACAATTCGCCGGCAGAAGCCGCCAATCAGAGCGCCGTCGGCAGCACGGTGCTCGGCACCGCTCTGGGTGCCGCCGCGGGTGCGGCGATCGGCGCCGCCGCCGGCAATCCTGCCGCGGGAGCGGCAATCGGGGCTGGCAGCGGGTTGGTCCTCGGCGGCGCCACCGGTCTCGGCGCGGCACAGGCATCGCGCTATTCATTGCAAAACAGCTACGATATCGCCTATCTCCAATGCATGTCGGCGAAGGGGGAGAATATCCCGACGACATGGGCGTCCGCCCCGGCGGCCTATCCTGATTATTCCTACCTCTACCCTTATCCCTATGGGCCCTATTTCTATCCTGATTTCGCCTCTCCCTTCATCGGGTTCGGCATCGGTTTCTTTCCCCACCGCGCCTTCTTTCCCCATCATGCCTTCTTTGTCCGCCACGCCTTCTTCTTCCATCATGGCTTTCGGCGCTGAGAATTTTGCCCGCTCCCAGGCCATGCTTACGGGGGATGGCGCTCGAGGGCCGCGTTCAGCTCCGCCCCCAGCAGCACCACATAGGCCGAGACATAGAACCAGAGCATCACCCCGACCACCGCCGCGAGCGGCCCGTAAGTGACATCGAGCCGCCCGACCCGCGTCACATAGATTGAAAAAAGCACCGAGGCGATGAGCCAGCTCACCGTCGCGGCAAGCGCGCCCGGCACCACCACGTGCCGCGCGCCCGGCGCGCGCGATGGGCCGAAGCGATAGAGCAGCGTCAATGCGGCGAGCACGAAGAGCGAAACGCCGCCAAGCCCGCCCGCCCGCACCAGCCCGCCCTGATAGGCGGAAAGCCCGAGAAACCCGATCGCAGTCGGCAGCCCGAGCAGCACGCCAAGCTCCAGCACCGCGGCGACGATGGCCGCCAGCGTCATGCCGAGCCCGGCGAACTGGAAGGCCAGGAAGCCGCGCTGCTCCACCTCGCCATAGGCGAGATTGAGGGCGGAGAGCAGCGATTTCGTGCCGGTCGAGGCGCTCCAATAGGTCACCGCCGCGCTGATGACGAGGCCGAGGCGGAGGCTCGCCCCCGTGCGCGTGACCAGCGCATGAACGCGCTCCTCGATCAGCGCATAGGCGGGGGGCGGGACGAGCGTGCGCAGGTTCCGAAGCTGCGGCTCGACCGTGTGCGGGTCGAAGACGAGCCCGTAGATGAAGACCAGCATGCTGATCGCCGGGAAGAGCGCCAGCGTGGCATAGAAGGCGCAGCCCGCGGCCGAAAGCGAGACGCGGTCGGAAACCATGAGCTGCATCGCTTCGACGAGCGCGTGGACCAGACGCCTGCGGCGCCGCCCCTCCGCGGCTGGGGGCGGCCGCTCCCCGGCCCGTTTCCCCCGACCCTCTTCCGCTCTGCGTTCGGCGGACATGCTGCCTCTCTAAGCCTCTGGCGGGCGCATCTGCAACCACACCCGCATTTCTGCTTGCAACCGCCGCAAGAGGGCCCTATGTGCGCCCCACGCAGCAACGCACGTGCCTCTGGCCCTCGTGGTTACGCAACGACGTCAAGCGTTCTGGCAACTCGCTTTGGTCGCTGGTTCGTTCGACCGTTTCGTCAACTCCGTCCGTCGCCTTCAAGAGACGGACGTTCACCGAGGGAGGCCCCAAACCGTGGGGGCCTGAAAGGGAGGCCGGTGCCATGACACCGAAGATCGCCCGTTTTCTGGCTGGGGAACCACCGGCTTCTCCTTGCCTCGTCTTCGATCTCGAGCGGCTTGAGGCAAATTTCCGCAATCTGCGCCGAGCACTGCCGCTCGCGCACATCTATTACGCCGTGAAGGCCAATCCGGCCGCGCCGGTGCTGGAGCGCCTCACCACGCTCGGCTCGTCCTTCGATGCCGCGAGCATCGAGGAGATTCGCGCCTGCCTCGCGGCCGGCGCGGCGCCCGCCGCCATCAGCTTCGGCAACACCATCAAGAAGGCAGTGGCGATCCGTGCCGCCTATGAGGCCGGAATCCGCCTCTTCGCCTTCGATTCCGCGGAGGAGCTGGAAAAACTCGCGACCCACGCCCCCGGCGCGCAGGTCTATTGCCGCATCATCGTCGCCAATGAAGGGGCGGACTGGCCGCTTTCGCGCAAGTTCGGCGCCGAGATCGGGCTCGCGCGGGAGCTGATGCTGCGCGCCGGCACGCTCGGCCTCGATCCCTGCGGTCTTTCCTTCCATGTCGGCAGCCAGCAGACCCGCACGGACTCCTACGAAGCCGCGATCGGCCGCATCGCCATGCTTTTCACCGACCTCACCGAGGCCGGCGTCAATCTGCGCATGGTCAATCTCGGCGGCGGCTTTCCCGTCCGCTATCGCGAGGCCGTGCCCGGCATCGGAGATTTCGCGGCCGCCATCATGCGCGCGATGACCGGGCATTTCGGCAATGCGCTGCCCGAGATGCTGATCGAGCCGGGCCGCTGCCTCGTCGCCGATGCCGGCGTCGTCGCCTCGGAGGTCGTGCTCGTCAGCCGCCGTTCGCACGGCGATCCGGTGCGCTGGGTCTATCTCGATATCGGCCGCTTCGGCGGCCTCGCCGAGACCGAGAACGAGGCGATCCGCTATCGCATCACCACCCCGCATGATGGCGGGCCTGCCGGCCCGGTCGCCATCGCCGGCCCCACCTGCGACGGCGCCGATATCCTCTATCAGCGCACGCCCTACCGGCTGCCGATGGCGCTTGCCGCCGGCGATCGCGTGCTGCTCGAAGGCACCGGCGCCTATGTCACCACGTATGCGAGCCAGCGCTTCAACGGCTTCACTCCACTGACCGAGCATTATCTCTGAGGCCCGATTTCTGAGACTCGATCTCTGAGACCTGGCAGCGGGGAGCCCCGCGCCCACTTGTCAAAAACGCGGGCGCGGGGTTTCTCTCAGGGCAAGGGTTCGGGCCTCTGCTTCCTGGCCGGGCCACCGCCTGCGAAATTCCGCCATCCGGTTTCCCCCGCCCGGAGTCTTCCATGCGCTTCACCATCGACCGCATCGATCATCTCGTGATCACCTGCGCCGATCTCGAGAAAACGGCCTCCTGGTATCAGCGCGTGCTCGGCATGGAGCGTGAGAGCTTCGGCGCGGATCGCCGCACCGCGCTCCGCTTCGGCAGCCAGAAGCTCAACCTCCACCAGGCCGGCGCCGAGTTCCAGCCGAATGCCGCCGCCGCCCGTCCCGGCACGATCGATATCTGTTTCATCACCGGCATCCCCGCCCCCTCGATCGTCACCCACCTCACGGCCTGCGGCGTTCCGATCGAGGAGGGGCCGGTCGAGAAGATCGGCGCGCTCGGGCCGATGAGTTCCGTCTATTGCCGCGACCCGGACGGCAACCTGATCGAGATCGCCTCCTATCTCAGCCTTTGACCCTTGATGGACCGCAGGCTCGCGCGGCGGCTCGGCTTTTTCTCGTTCGCGGGCTTTCTCGCTCTCATCCCGCTCGCCAACTGGATGGTGGTGCATATCGGCACGAGCTGCGTCCCGCACGGCCCCTGCGTCATCCCGGTCGCCCCCGGTATCGCTCCCGGCCTTGTGGCGCCTTCCGGCGTCGTCACTGTGGGTGTCGCGCTGGTGCTCCGCGATATCGTTCAGCGCTGCCTCGGATCCTGGACGAGCCTTCTCGCCATCGCCATCGGCTCGGCGCTCTCCGCTCTTCTCGCGCCGGCCGCGCTCATCATCGCCTCGGCCGCGGCCTTCAGCCTGAGCGAGCTCGCCGATTTCGCGGTCTATACACCGCTCCAG
>JASHVY010000387.1 GCA_030044345.1 Acetobacteraceae bacterium
GGTTCTCTCGGCCGCGGCTGGAATCTGATGGCTGACCTGCCAAGATCGTTGACCCGTTGCCACAGAGACCCGGCGTTCGCGTTCTTCCATAATCTCTTCTGTCAGCACGCCGCGTTCATCGTGATCGATGTACTGAGCCCACTGCTCGTCAAGAGCAAGCTCGTCCCGAGTCGGAATCGTTTGAAGTTCGATATGAACCATGGCAAGTGCCGCCTCGGCCAGCGACAGAACCTGACCGGCACAGTGCGCCAGCTCAGAATCTGACTCTGAACTTATTCGTAACGAGCCGGTTGTCGGGTCAGCAGGCGGCGAACCCGCCATGGACGGTCTCTCGGAGCAGAAAGCAGTCCGGCAGCATGCGCCACGGCACGCCGCCACGCAGAACGGAGAAGATTGCATCGAGGGTCTCCCGCCGGCCAGGCGGGTGGCCGACCGACCCGCGCGGGCGGTGGCGACAGCGGCTCCAACACCGCCCCTTCCGCATCGGTGAGGTCGCTGGCGAAGCGCAGCCCGCCCCCCCTTTGTGCTGCGCGCGGGTGGTCAGGGTCCATATGGGGCGTCCATTCAACGCGGTCTCGACAACCGGTTGGAATCACGCCTTTCCCGGCCGTTCAGCCCATGTTTATCGGATGAGGCCGGTGAGCGGGCTTGAGGGATCGGCGCCGAGCCGGCGGGGGATGCGGCCCGAGAGATGGGCGAGCCGGCCGGCCTCGACGGCAGCCTTCATTGCCCGCGCCATGCCGACCGGATTCTTCGCCTGGGCGATCGCGGAATTGACCAGCACCGCGGTGCAGCCAAGCTCCATCGCGACCGCCGCGTCCGAGGCGGTGCCGACGCCGGCATCGACGATCAGCGGCACCTTCGCCTGCTCGATCAGCATATGGATCATCGCCGGGTTCTGCACCCCAAGCCCCGAGCCGATCGGCGCGCCGAGCGGCATGATGGCGGCGCAGCCCATCTCTTCCAGCCGCTTCGCCGCCACCGGGTCGTCATTGCAATAGACCATCACCTCGAACCCGTCGGCGATCAGCGCCTTCGCCGCCTCGAAAGTGCCCGGCATGTCCGGATAGAGCGTGGGCGGCGGGCCGAGCACTTCAAGCTTGACGAGCGACCAGCCGCCCGCCTCACGGGCGAGGCGAAGCGTGCGCACGGCCTCCTGAGCCGTGTGGCAGCCGGCGGTGTTCGGGAGGTATGTGTAGCGCTTGGGATCGACATAATCCTGCAGCATCGGCGCTTTCGGATCGGCAAGATTGACCCGCCGCACCGCGACCGTGACCATCTCCGCCCCGCTCGCCTCGATGGCGGCCGCGGTCTCAGCGAAATCCTTGTATTTGCCGGTGCCGACGATCAGGCGCGAGCGGAAGCTGCGGCCGGCGACCGTCCAGCAATCCTCCGCTGCCGCGGCGGGCGGGGCAATCACGTCCATCTCAGCCTCCACCGATGAAATGCACGATCTCGAGCTGATCGCCGGCAGCAAGCCAGGTTTCGGCATAGAGCGAGCGCGGCACGATCTCGAGATTGCGCTCCACCGCCACCTTCCGCGCTTCGAGCCCAAGATGCACGATGAGCCCGGCGACCGAGAGCCGCCCCGGGAGTGTGCGCGGCTCCCCGTTCAGGGTGAGGATCAGTCCCGCCTCCATGACGCGAGTATGGGGATTGCCGGGCCGGGCGGCAAGGAAGGGCAAGCCGGTTGGAGCCGCGCACAGGGTGTGGTAGGGGCCGGCCATGGCGCTTCCCCTGATTTCAGTCCTCAACGGGCCGAACATGAACATGCTCGGCCTGCGCGAGCCCGAACGATACGGAACCGCGACGCTCGACGATGTCGAGCAGCTTTGCGCCGAGACCGCCGAGCCGCTCGGCCTTGCGATCGATTTCCGCCAGACCAACAGCGAGGGCGAGATCGTCTCCTGGGTGCAGGAATGCCGCGGCCGGGCCGCCGGCATCGTGATCAACCCGGCTGGCTATACCAACACCTCGATCGCGCTGATGGACGCGCTGCTCGCGGTCGAGCTGCCGGTCATCGAGGTCCATCTGACCAACATCCATCGGCGCGAGGAATTCCGCCATCGCTCCTTCGTCTCGCTCGCCGCCGTTGGCGTCATCTGCGGGCTCGGCGTGCGGGGTTACGCGCTCGCCCTGATGGCGATGGCCGATCTCTTGCAGGAGCGTGGGGAATGAGCGAGCTGCCCTTCGATCCGGAGGTGATCCGCGCGCTGGCGGCCTTGCTCAAGGAGACCGGGCTCACCGAGATCGAGGTGGCCGAGAAGGAAGGCCGCATCCGTGTCGCCCGCCAGCCGGCCGCGCCGGCTTCGCTTACCGTGGCGTCGCCGCCCGCGGCTCTTCCCTCCCATGCCGAGCCTGCGCCTGCCGGCGCAGCAACTTCACCGATCGAGGAGGCGGCGAACCACCCGGGCGCGGTGAAGAGCCCGATGGTGGGCGTGGTTTATCTCGCGCCGGAGCCGGGGGCGCCTCCCTTCGTCGCCCTCGGCCAGGAGGTCGAGGCCGGACAGACGCTGCTGCTGGTCGAGGCAATGAAGACCTTCAACCAGATCAAGGCGCCGAAGACGGGCCGGCTCGCGCGCATCCTCGTCCAGTCAGGCACTCCGGTGGAGTACGGCGAGCCGCTGATGATCCTGGAATAGGCAGGGGGGAAGACCTCCCAGGGAATAGCGACGGGGAATGGCGGCGGAAATGGCGGCATGTTCCAAAAAATCCTGATCGCCAACCGGGGTGAGGTCGCGCTTCGCGTGCAGCGGGCCTGTCGCGAGCTCGGCATTCCCTCGGTCGCCATCCATTCGACGGCGGATGCGGCGGCGATGCATGTGCGGCTGGCGGATGAGAGCGTGTGCATCGGTCCGCCGCCGGCGCGAGAGAGCTATCTCAATACCGTGGCGATCCTTTCCGCGGCGACCATCACCGGGGCGGATGCGATCCACCCCGGCTATGGGTTTCTTTCGGAAAATGCCGAGTTCGCGGAGATGGTCGAGGCCCATGGCCTCACCTTCATCGGGCCGAGCCCGGCCCATATTCGGATGATGGGCGACAAGATCGAGGCGAAGCGGGTGATGGCGTCCCATGGTGTGCCGCTGGTGCCGGGCTCGACCGAGGCGCTGACGGACGCGACCAAGGCTCGCAAGCTCGCCTCCGAGCCTGGCTATCCGGTGCTGATCAAGGCGGCGGCGGGCGGCGGCGGGCGAGGCATGCAGGTGGCGCGCAATGCCGGGGAACTCGATGAGCGGCTCGTGCTGGCGCGCGCCGAGGCGCGCGCCGGGTTCGGCAATGATGCCGTCTATCTCGAAAAATATCTCGACCGGCCACGGCATATCGAGCTGCAGATCCTGGCCGACGAGGAAGGGCATGTGGTTCATCTCGGCGAGCGTGATTGCAGCCTGCAGCGCCGCCATCAGAAGCTGCTCGAAGAGGCGGGCTCGCCTGCTCTCACGCCCGCCGAGCGCGACCGGCTCGGCGGGCGGGTGACGGCGGCGCTCGGCAAGATCGGCTATCGCAATGCCGGCACGCTCGAGTTCCTCTATCAAGATGGAGAGTTCGCCTTCATCGAGATGAACACGCGGCTGCAGGTGGAGCATCCGGTGAGCGAGATGATCACCGGGATCGATATCGTGCGTGAGCAGATCCGCATCGCCGCCGGCCAGAAACTCGGCTATGGGCAGGCCGATATCCGCTTCACCGGTCATGCCATCGAATGCCGTGTGAACGCCGAGAACCCGGTGAGCTTCGCCCCCTCCCCGGGCCGGGTCGCGGCCTATCACCCGCCCGGCGGGCTCGGCGTGCGGGTCGATTCCGCGCTCTATGCGGGCTCGGTCGTGACCCCCTATTACGATAGCCTGGTGGCCAAGCTCATTGTGCATGCGCCGGAACGGACGGAGGCGATCGCACGGCTGGCCCGGGCAATCGACGAGTTCGCGGTGATCGGGATCGAAACGACGCTGCCGCTTTTCCGCCGGATCACCGATTCCGCGGATTTTCGGGCCGGGCGTTACAATGTCCACTGGCTGGAGCGCTTTGTCGCCAGCAGCGCCTGAAGCCGCGCCAGAACCGCATCGACCCCGGGCAGCACCTCGAAGAGCTCGCGCGCCGAGGGCTCGGCGAAGTCCTGGGTGATTGCCGTCTCGATGAAGGCAACGAAGGGTGCTGCGGAGCCAGCGACATCACAGATCAGCACCGGCTTTTCGTGCAGCCCGAGCTGCCGCCAGCTCACCATCTCGATCGTCTCGTCGAGCGTGCCGATTCCGCCGGGCAGGGCGATGAAGGCATCGGCGAGATCGAACATGCGCTGCTTGCGGGCGGCGAGGTCGCGCGTGACGACCAGGCCGGAAAGGCCGGGATGCGCAATCTCCGGCTTGCGCAGGCCTTCGGGAATGATGCCGACGACCCGCCCGCCGACCGCCAGCACCGCGTCGGCAAGCACTCCCATCAAGCCAACCCGGCCACCGCCATAGACGACGCCGATCCCTGCCTCGGCGAGGCGCCTTCCGAGCAAGGCGGCGGCACGGCGAAAGGCGGGATCGGCCCCGTCACGCGAAGCGCAGAAAACGGCAACGGTGCGAATAAGCGCCATGGCCGCTTCCTAGAGCGGATCGCGCCCGACTGGAAACGGGACACCCCCCAAGGGGGGCCACGCGAATAGGTTCGCGGGG
>JASHVY010000388.1 GCA_030044345.1 Acetobacteraceae bacterium
ACCGATGGCTGGCTTCACTGGCTGGTGATCGGCATCGGCGCCAATCTCGCTCAAGCGCCCATGGTCCCCGGGCGGGCGACGGCTTCTCTTGCGGAAGCAGGCATCGTGCCGCCGCCGGCGGAAGATGCGGCGCGTGCGATCCTCGGCCGCCTCAGCCATTGGCGGGCGATCCTGGAGGCGGAGGGCTTCGCTCCCATTCGCGCCGCCTGGCTTGGGCATGCTCATCCGCCGGGCACGCCGCTCGTCATCACCCATGGGGGCGAGGCGTGTCGTGGCCGCTTCGCCGGCCTCACCGAAGCGGCTGCCCTCATCCTCGCGACAGAGGCCGGCATGCGGAGCTTCGCAGCGGGAGATTTGTGCGAAGAGGTGTTGGATTCGCCGTGCTCCTCGTGATCGATGCCGGCAACACCAATGTCGTCGCCGCCGTGCATGACGGTACGGAGTGGCGCGGGATCTGGCGGATTGCGACCGCGCCGGATCGCACGTCGGACGAATATGCCGTCTGGCTGCTGGCGCTGCTCGGGTATGTGCGGCTGAAACCTTCCGATATTGACGCCGCGGTGATCGGCACGGTCGTTCCCGCGGCGCTCTATCATCTCCGCCGCCTCTGTCGCGACTGGTTCGCAACGGAACCATTGATCGTGCGCGCCGCGCTCGACTGGGGTTTTCCGATCCGGGTCGACAATCCCGATGAGGTGGGCGCGGATCGGCTGCTCAACGCGCTTGCCGCGCACCAGCTCTATGGCGGCCCGATGGTGGTGATCGATTTCGGCACGGCAACCACCTTCGACGTCGTCGGCCCCGACGGCGGCTATAACGGCGGGGTGATCGCGCCGGGGATCAATCTCTCCATCGAGGCGCTGCACCGCGCCGCCGCGCGGCTGCCGCGCATCGGGATCGGGCGGCCGCAATCGGTGATCGGGCGGGGCACCGTGCCGGCCATGCAATCGGGGATCTATTGGGGGTATGTGGGATTGATCGAGGGGCTCGTCGCCCGGATTCGCACGGAATTCGGCGCACCGCTCAGGATTCTGGCGACCGGGGGGCTTGCCCCGCTTTTTTCCGAGGGAACGCCATTGATCGAGACCGTTGATCTCGAGCTCACGCTTCACGGGCTGCGTCTGCTTGCGGCCCGCAACCCCCGCCCGGTGTTCAGCCGCGATCGCGGCCGCAGATCCGATGGCGAATGACGGGCGGCGGATGATGGACGGAACTTCCCCCGATCTCGCCTTCCTGCCGCTCGGCGGCACCGGCGAGATCGGCATGAACCTCAACCTCTATCGCTGCGCCGGACAATGGCTGGCGGTGGATTGCGGTATCGGCTTCGGTTCCGCCGAAAATCCGGAAGCCGAGATCATGCTGCCGGATCCCGGCTTCATCGCCGCGCGCCGCGATGCGCTGCTCGGCCTCGTCATTACGCATGCCCATGAGGACCATGTGGGAGCGGTGCCGTGGCTGTGGCGTGAGCTTCGCTGCCCGGTTTATGCAACGCCCTTCACCGCCGCGGTGCTGAACCGCAAGCTCGGCGAGGCCGGCCTGCTCGGTGAGGTCAAGCTCACCGTCGTGCCGCCGGGCGGGCGCTTCGCACTCGGCCCCTTCGCGTTGCAGTTCCTGCGTGTCGCCCATTCGATCCCGGAAGCGCAGGCGCTCGTCATCCGCACACCGTTCGGCACGATCCTGCATACCGGAGACTGGAAGCTCGACCCGAGCCCGCTGATCGGACCGCCGACCGACGAGGCCGCTTTTGCCGCGCTCGGTTCCGAGGGCGTGCTGGCGATGATCTGCGATTCGACGAATGCGATGGTCGAGGGCCACTCAGGGTCGGAAGCCGATGTGCGCCGCACGCTCGCGGCACTCGTTCGCGATCTGCCGGGGCGTGTTGCCGTCACCTGTTTCGCGAGCAACGTGGCCCGTGTCGAATCGGTGGCGCTGGCGGCGCGCGCCGCGGGGCGAACGGTCGCGGTCGCGGGGCGCAGCTTGCGCAATATCGAGGCGGCAGCGCGCGAGTGCGGCTATCTCAAGACGCTCCCGCCCTTCCTTTCCGAGGACGCGGCGAATGAGGTCCCCGATGAGCGGCTGGTGCTGCTGGTGAGCGGCAGCCAGGGCGAGCCGCGGAGCGCGCTTTCGCGCATCGCCGCCGATACGCATCCGCGCTTGGCGCTCGGCGAGGGCGACACGGTGGTTTTCAGCAGCCGCGTCATTCCCGGCAATGAGCGGGCGATCGGAACGGTCCAGGACAATCTCGTCCGCCGCGGGGTGCGGCTGATGACCGATTCCGACCATATGGTGCATGTCTCCGGCCATCCCGCGCGCGATGAGCTGCGCAAGCTCTATCGGCTGGTGAAGCCGCGCTTCTCGGTGCCGGTGCATGGCGAGTGGCGGCATCTCGCCGCTCATGCCGGGCTTGCCCAGGAGCTCGGCATCAGGCCGATCCTGCTGGAGGATGGGGAGATGCTGGGCCTCGTTCCAGGCGAGCCGGAAGTCATCGATTCCGCGCCGGTGGGAAGGCTCGTTCTGGATGGAAGCCGGCTGGTGCCGCTCCAGGGCAGCGTGATGGCGGCGCGGCGGCGCATGCTCGGCAATGGCGCGGTGATCGGGAGCCTTGCCGTCGATCGTGCCGGGCGCATCCTCGGAGAGCCGCAGGTGAGCGCACCCGGACTGCTCGAGGAGGGCGATCCGGAAGTGGCGGAGCTGGGGGACTCATTCGCCGCTGCGCTCGGCGATCTACCGGCGGAGCTTCGCCGTGACGACGGAGCGCTTGCGGAGGCCGCGCGGGCGGCCCTGCGCCGCGTGCTCGGTCGCCGCTATGGCAAGCGGCCGCTGGTGGATGTCCATCTGCTTCGTGTCTGAAGGAGCCTTCGGAGTTAGCGCCGGGCCAGCGCGACCAGATAGCGGCAGGGCGCGTCTGAAGAAGGGTTGATAAAGGCGCAGTCGGCAGGCGGGCCGAGAACGAGGCAATCCCCTTCATCGAGATGGTGCAGCGTGCCGCCTTCGGCGAAATCGAGCGCGCCCTCGATCACCCACAGGCATTGCCCGCGAAGGAAGGCGTAGGACGCGGCAGGGAAGGGCACGCGCATCGCCGGCGGCAGGGTTACCTCCACGAGCTCCGGCTCGGCGCCGGGGGGCGTGAGCGCGCGGCGGCGATAATGCGTGGCCGGATCCAGCCAGGCAGGCTGGTCGGCGGCGCGGAGCAGCCGGCCTGCGGCATCTTCCTCAGTGCGCGCGAGCAACGCAGAGAGGGTGAGCCCAAACGCCCCGGAAAGCCGGCCAAGGAGAGCGGCGGTCGGACTCGCTTCGCCCCGCTCGATCCGGCTGATCATCGCGCGCGAAACGCCCGAGCGCGCGGCGAGCTCGGCGAGCGGCCAGCCCCGGGCCTCGCGCTCGACGCGCAGCCGATGGGCGAGGCGCGCATTGAAGTCCTGACCCGGCAGTGGTTCAGTGTCTTGTATGATACCCATATTTCTATCATAGTGGACATTGCCGGTTTGTGCTACCAGAGCGTGATCGCCGGAGGCGTGAATCACGCGGGAAAACAAATGGCGAGAGCGGGATATGTGAGCGCGAGCGAACGCATTCCGCTCTAGCGTTGGGAGAACGGCTTGCTGATCCGTGACGCGACCGAAGCCGATCTGCCCGGCATCCTGGCGATCTATAACGAGGTGATCCGCACCTCGTTCGCGATCTACACCGAGGAGCCTCTCACGCTCGAGGATCGCCGAGCCTGGTTTGCCGGCCGGCGGGCGGGAGGCTTTCCGGTGCTGGTGGCGGCGGAGACGGGATCGGTGGTCGGGCTTGCGAGTTTCGGCGATTTCCGCGTCTGGCCGGGCGGCTACCGCTATACGGTGGAACATTCCGTCCATGTCGCGGAGGCTGCGCGCAGGCGGGGAATTGGCACCGCGTTGGTCGCCGCGCTGCTGCCGCGGGCCGCCGCGCTCGGCAAGCACATGATGATCGGTGCGATCGATGCCGAGAATGAGGGCTCGATCCGCATGCATGAGCGGCTCGGCTTCGCGCCTGCCGGGGTTCTGCGCGAGGTCGGCTGGAAATTCGGCCGCTGGCTCGATGTGCTCTTCATGCAGCGCGCGCTGCCATGAGCCGCGAGATCCGGCTCAACGCTTTCGATATGGCAACCATCGGCCATATCCAGCAGGGGATGTGGACCCATCCCCGCGACCGTTCGACGGACTATCGTTCACTCGATCACTGGATCGCACTTGCGCGCTTGCTCGAGCGCGGGCTGTTCGACGGGATTTTCCTGGCCGACGTGCTCGGCGTCTACGACGTCTATGAAGCGGCTCCGGATGCGGCGTTGCGCGGGGCGGTGCAGGTGCCCCTGCTCGATCCCATGCTGCTCGTGCCGGCGATGGCACAGGCGACACGGCATCTCGGCTTCGGCGTGACCTGCAACCTCGCTTTCGAGCCGCCCTGGCTCTTTGCCCGGCGCATGGCGAGCCTCGACCACCTGACCCAGGGCCGCATGGGCTGGAACATCGTCACCGGCTATCTCGACAGCGCCGCCCGCGCCATGGGTTTCACCGCACAGATGGCGCATGACGACCGCTATGAGCTCGCGGAGGAGTACATGGCGCTGATGTACGCGCTGTGGGAAGGCGGCTTCGAGGACGGCGCCGTCCGTGCCGACCGGGCGGGCGGGGTCTATACGGACCCCGCTCGTGTGCATCGCGTGCGCCATCACGGCCGGCAATGGCAACTGGACGCGGTGCCGCTCTGGGAGCCTTCCCCGCAGCGCACGCCGGTGCTCTACCAGGCGGGTGCCTCGGATCGTGGCCGCGCCTTCGCGGCGCGCCACGCCGAGTGCGTGTTCCTCAATGCGAGCAGCAAGGAAAACGTGGCCCGGCTCGTCGCCGATATCCGTGCCGGGGCCGCGCCGAGGCCGATCCTCGCCTTCGTCGGTGCAACCGTCGTCGTCGGCCGCACAACCAAGGAAGCGCGCGATCTCCTCGCGGAGTATCGGCGCCATGCCAGCGTCGAGGCGGCATTGGCCCATGCCTCGGCCTCCCTCGGCATCGATTTCTCGCGCTATGGCCTCGATGATCCGATCGAGGTCGGGCCGGGCAATGCCATCCGCTCGAATATCGAGGCGCTGCGAAGGAATGCCGGTCCGCACTGGACCAAGCGCAAGCTGATCGATCAGTTCGTGCTCGGCTCGCGCCAGCCGCCGATCGTCGGTGCGCCCGAAGAGGTCGCGGACGCGCTGCAATTCTGGGTTGATGCGACAGGCGTGGACGGGTTCAATCTTTCCCGCACGATCGTTCCGGAATGTTTCGAATCTTTTATCGAGCGCGTCATCCCGATCCTTCAGGAACGCGG
>JASHVY010000389.1 GCA_030044345.1 Acetobacteraceae bacterium
TCGCGAGCTTCAACCGGGATCTTGTCAAGGCCGGCCTAAGCCTAGGTGCTGGTCCACTTAAGGTTTTCCGGTCGGTAACGGTACCGATAATTATGCCCGGCATCATATCCGGCGCGGTTCTCGCGTTCGCCACATCGTTCGATGAAGTCGTGGTCGTGCTGTTTCTGGCAGGTCCGGCCCAACGCACGTTGCCACGCCAAATTTGGGCCGGGGTAACCCAAGAAATCAGCCCGACAATCACGGCCGTGGCGACGATTATGGTTCTCGTCTCGATCCTGCTTCTTGCGACCACTGAGTGGTTGCGCCGGAGATCGCTACGCTTGCGCGGCCTGGAGGCCTGAAAGAATCCGATGCTCGACGAATTCCTCGCTCAATTGCGCAAGACACCGCTCGGAGCCTTTCCAACGCGGCTCGAGTTTCTGGAGCGGCTGTCGCGACGGCTGGGCGGACCGGATATTTGGATAAAGCGGGACGATTGTACTGGTCTGGGCGGCGGTGGGAACAAGGTACGTAAACTCGAATATCTTCTCGCCGACGCACGCGCCCAGGATTGCGACACGGTGATCACGGCTGGGGCTATTCAGTCGAATCACGCGCGCTTGACAGCCGCAGCGGCGGCGAAATGCGGGCTTGAATGCATTCTCGTCCTCACGGACAGCGTGGAGGGGCGAAGTCGAGCATACAAAACATCCGGTAATGCCTTGTTGGACCGGCTTTTCGGCGCCGAAGTCCACGTCGTCCCGGGTGATACAAATAGCATGGAGAAAATGCAAGAAATTGCCGCGAAACTCCGCGGCGCCAAACGGCGACCTTACGTCATACCGATCGGCGGCTCCAATGCGATCGGCACGCTCGGCTATGTCGCAGCCGCCGGTGAGCTTGTCGCACAATGCGGAAATGCGGGGATTTCGCCCGCCTGTGTCATGTTGCCGACCGGTAGTGGAGCAACCCAAGCTGGTATGGTCCTCGGACTCGCGTTAAGCCGGTCCTCCATCAGGACAGTCGGGTTCAGCGTCGGTCGGAGACAGAGCGATCAAATTGCACGACTGCGTACCCTCGTCGATGCAACGTCGTCGTTACTTCGGATTCCAATTGCACTAGACGCCTCTAACCTCGTGGTCGACGACCGTCAAGTCGGGCTCGCGTACGGGATTCCGACTACACGGATGGTCGAGGCTGTCCGCTTGCTCGCGGAAGAAGAGGGCCTGCTTTTGGACCCGGTCTACAGTGGCAAAGCCATGGCCGGCCTGTTGGCTGCAGTCCGCGATGAGCGCAACGAAAAAGCACGCCCGATCGTGTTTCTTCACACTGGTGGAAGCCCATCGCTGTTTGCCTACGATGACATATTTGGGGAGGAGTCATGGTCATGAAAGTCGTGAATCCAATCGAAGAACTGAAGAGCAAGAGTGACGGAGTGGTGTCCCGTATCGGCAGCATGAACCATCTTCGACTTACAGTAAGTGATATTCCTCGCTCGAAACGCTTCTACGATCCACTCTTAGGATTCATGGGATATCGCCTGGTAGAGACCAGTGAGGCTAGGCTGGCATGGGCCGGCATGACGCAGCACGGCTACCTTCAGT
Organism: Acetobacteraceae bacterium; assembly: GCA_030044345.1. Classification (GTDB taxonomy): domain Bacteria; phylum Pseudomonadota; class Alphaproteobacteria; order Acetobacterales; family Acetobacteraceae; genus JAKAWQ01. The sequence continues at coordinate 1,584 of JASHVY010000389.1, forward strand.
GGGTCATTTTGAGCGTCGCCAGCGAGACGGCCAAAAGCCGAATTCACGACCGGTATTCGCCAGGTCTGCATCACTTTGCATGGAATGCGGATAGTAGGGAAGAGGTCGATCGATTTTACGGCCTGCTGCGCGCAACCGGGGCGACTGTCGTCGACGCGCCATCGGAATATTCATACGAGCAGGGATATTACGCCGTCTTTTTTAGCGATCCGGACGGGATGAAATTAGAATTTGTACACGTTCCGATTGAAGGCAGCCAGGCCTATTGGCGTCAGGTTCGTGATGGAAGATAGGACCGTATGGCTGTTTGGTAAGTAGGCCAGAACTAACGAAACGCCCTTATGGTACGCATAGGCGGGAATCGCTACGGTCAGCAGGCAGTTTCGAATAGAAACAGCGGGATGCCCGCTGTCCACCCGGAGGGCCGCGCTCGTGCCGAATAGCCCTTAGAACGGGCGAATTCGGGCCTGCTCTTCCTAATCTGTCTGCCTTGTGTTCACCGCCTGTCTCGTTATGCGTACCATGAGGGCGTTTCGTTAGTTCTGGCCAAATCCCTGCTCCACGCTCCGGCGGAAGATATCCTGAGAATTGAGCCGGCCGGCAGTGGTGAAACGACTTCGCTGCCCGACCTCTTCTGATTCAACGAGTGAAACCTCAATCGGACCCGGCCGAGGAGGGTGGAAGACCATTGGTTCACTTTCGACCGCGCTGGTAGAGAAACGGAACTTACGGCACGAACCGCGTGAACACCAAATCATGTCCCTGGACGTTGGTGCTGTGGCAGGCGAAGCAGGTGCGGTGCTGCGTCTCGTCAGCCGGCTTGCCGTCGATGAAGCGGCCGAACCCCCAGCCCCCGGTCGCGGCATAACGCTTCGAGTCCTTGACCATGACCTGGACTGTTGTTGGCGCGCCGGGAACGAAAGCCAGCCCGAACTCGCTCGATTGCTTGCGCTTCCATGCCAGCTTCACCAGGACCGTGCCGTCCGGGAACGGCAGCGTACCGGCCCGATAGGCCTGCAATGCCGTCGTGTTCCCAACGACGGCGCGTAGCTCGTTGAGGGCGCCCGCCTCCTGGGCAACACCGACGAGCTGCCACTGTCGATAACCTTTCGGAAGCGACAGGCCATAGATCGGCGATGTCGCGAATGTGGACGTGGCAGCGGTCGGTGCCGGCGCCGCGCGCGACAGTGCCATAGCCATGACCGAGCCTGCCACGACAACGCACGACGTCACGATGGCGGACCATCTCATCTCGTTTTGCTCTGCGTGTTTCGGGACGCCGTCAGGCCGCGCTCACGTCGATCACCGCCTGGGCGAATGGGCGCGGTGCCTCCTGCGGCAGATTGTGGCCAATGCCGCCGGTTATCAGCCGATGCTCATATTTGCCGGTGAACTTCTTCGCGTATGACGCGGGCTCCGGGTGCGGCGCGCCGTTCGCGTCGCCCTCCATGGTGATCGTTGGCACGGTGATGACCGGAACCGCGGCGAGACGTTTCTCCAGCGCGTCGTACTGATGCTCGCCCTGGGCAAGACCGAGGCGCCAGCGGTAGTTGTGGATCGTGATGTTGACGTGGTCCGGATTCTCGAAAGCCTGCGCGGAGCGTTCGAAGGTCGCATCGTCGAAATCCCACTTCGGCGAGGCAAGCTGCCAAATCAGCTCGGCAAACTCCTTGCGGTATTTCTCGTAGCCGGCCCGGCCGCGGCTGGTCGCGAAGTAGAACTGATACCACCAGGCGAGCTCGGCCTTCGGTGGCAACGGCGCCTTGTTGGCCTCCGGGCTGCCGATCAGATAGCCGCTGACCGACACCAGCGCCTTGCAGCGCTCCGGCCAAAGCACCGCCATGATGTCGGCAGTGCGCGCGCCCCAGTCATAGCCCGCGACGGTCGCCCGCTTAATGCCGAGCGCGTCCATTAGTGCTATCATGTCGACCGCGAGGGCGGATTGCTGTGCGTTACGCACCGTCTGGTTCGACAAGAACCGCGTCGAGCCGTAGCCGCGCAGATAGGGCACGATCACCCGGTAGCCCGCCGAAGCGAGGATCGGCGCGACCTCCACGTAGCTATGGATGTCGTACGGCCAGCCGTGCAGCAGGAGGACGACCGGGCCGGTGGGAACGCCCGCCTCGACATAGCCCACATTGAGCAAGCCGGCATCAATCTGCTTCACTTGGCGAGAGAAAGCGTCGGCTGCCGGCACGGTCCCAGCTTTCGCGCGGCTGGCGAGGCCGAGCTCAGCGGCGACGAAGGTACCGGCAGCGGCGACGAGCAGCCGGCGACGGGTACGGTCGATGGTCTCGGGCGTCATGTGCAGATCCTCCGGTGTGGTCTCGATGGCGCCAAGACTACCGCAATCGTCGACGCGTTGCTTTCAGAAGCGCTGGATTTCTCCTTCAGACCGCCTTGATTTTTGCGGTAGGTGGACGGTGATAAGAGGATGGCTCGAGCATCGGCCGGACCCGTGATCTATCAGTTCGAAAAC
>JASHVY010000390.1 GCA_030044345.1 Acetobacteraceae bacterium
ATGCGCGGAGAGGTCGGCACTGCCGGGTTCGGTCAGCGGATCGGCTGGTCTGCCATGACGCAGCGCTTGCAGGCTCTCGCCGGGGGCGCTCTCGGCAGGGCCGTAATCGATGAAGAGGGCCACGCCCGGGGTCGTCCGGAGCCTCGATCCGATCAGCGAGGCAAGGCGGAGCGCGGGCTCGGAGCGTTCGATCACGGCCCCGAAGGGCATGTCGGGCGGCGCCTCGGGAGTTGGTGCGCCGGCCGGTTGCTCGAGGAATCGGCCCTCATCCGTGACGAAACGCTCGGTCCAACCGGATGGACGATGGACGAACTGGCGGATCGGCAGGGCGTCGAGGAACTCGTTCGCAAGCAGCAGCATCGGGCCCGGCGGCACATCCTCGAACGCGGCATGCCAGGTCGCCTCGGGCAGAAGCAACTCCTGAACCGCACGCAGGGTGGGCGAGGTTTCGACCAGATGAAGCCGGATCGCGGCACGAAAGTCTGGCGCCACCTTGGCCGCGGCGCGCAGCGCGTCCGCCATCAGCGTGCCGCGGCCTGGTCCGAGCTCGACCAGCAGAAGCGGCTCAGGCCGGCCGAGCCCTGCCCAGACGGCGGCTGCCCAGAGCCCGAGAATCTCGCCAAAGGCCTGACAGATCTCGGGTGCGGTCGTGAATTCGCGAAACGGATCGCCCGCTTCATAATAGCGTGCATTGGCTGCCGCCATGAACCGGTCGAGCCGCTGCATCGGAAGCGTCAGACGAGTGGAAAAATCAGAGACAGGCAGGCGGAACCCTTGCTCAGGCCGTTCCCTGTCCGGGCTTGGACATCATGCTCTTGATGTCGTCCATCGCTTCGGTGAAGCGCTGGTTGAGAAGCTGGATTGCCTCATTGTTGGAGCGCTGGATCAGATCGCCGAGCTCCTTCATGTTGGTCACGGTACGCTCATAGGCCTGCTTGATCAGCTCCACCTGACGGGCCGTCTTGGCCTGCGGCGTCCCCGGCTCGGCCAGCACCTGAAGCGACTGGGTGAGCTCGGCCAGGCTCTGCTGGATGATTTCCATATGGCGTCTGGCGTAGGCCTGCGCGCCTTCGAGCGCGACCCGGTTGGCTCCACTGAGTGCTTCCATGTTGCGCTGATGGGCACGGACCAGCGGCTCGACATCACCGATCGTGGGGATCTTGAAGTTGGCGAAGAGGCTGCTGAAGTCCGGGATGCCCGCACCTCCCCCCTTGCCCTGCGATTCTCCGGGTTTTGCTGCCATGGCGCCTTCTCCTCTGCCTGGGCCCTGCTCTCGCTGGAGAGGGTGGCTGGTCCGCGAAAATCATCGCCTGTTCCGATTGGTTTAGCCCAGCCGGGAACCGGCGGACAGGGTCTCGTCCATGCCAATCAGGCCAGGCTTTCCTCTCCCTCGCCATCTTCCTTCGGTGCGGGTTCGTCCGCAGCATCGGTCCTGGGAGGGGGACCGGCGAACGGCGTCGAGGAGAGCCATCCGGCGGCCCGCTCGGCCTGCCTGAGCGCGGCATCGAGGGCAGCCATGGTGGGAGCGAGGTCCGCCGTATGGTCGCGCTGCCAGGCGCGCAGTGTCCAAACCCAGACGGCGGTCAGGCCTTTCACGCGAAGCCGCCCGGCAAGGCCGGTCGTGCTGACGCCCGCGGCGCCGAGGATCCAGGTCATGCTGGTCTCGGTCAGCAGAGCCAAAAAGAGGACGGTGCGCGGGCGGAAGGGCAGGCTTTCCCGGAGTGCGAGCACACCCTCGCGATGGGCCTGGAACACATCGAGCCGGCGCATGAGCATCCCGAACAGGCGATCCCGCACGGTGTCTTCCTCGGCCGCCTCGGCAAGCGAGGCGGCATCGGCCAGCCGGACGAACCGGGCCAGGAGCACACCCCGCGTCGGAAAGCGCAGTCTGGCGCGGGCAAGGGACAGGCCGGCGGCGCGCGCGGCGGCCGCGATGCGAAGATTGCGCCAGCCTTCGGTTGCGACAAGCCGGAAAGCGGCAGCGATCAAGGCTCGGTCGAATGCCTCATCATCGACCGGGACGGATGGCAAGAGAGAGTCCGACATGGGAGCTACCCTGCGAGAGTGCGTGAACGCGCGGTGGCAGCCGCCAGCGCCCGTGAGACGGATTCCGGCCAGGCGTGCTCTTCCATCAGAACCGCAAGCGCCCGTTCGGTCGTGCCACCGGGGCTGGTGACGGCGGCGCGGAGCTGGGCAGCGTCTTCGGAGCTTGCATCCAAAAGGGCGCCGGCACCTGAAATCGTCCGGCGCGCGAGAAGCCTGGCAAGCCCTGCCGGAAGTCCCTGCTCCACCCCCGCCTGCTCCAAAAGCTCCGCGAGAAGGAAGACATAGGCGGGACCACTGCCAGAGAGCGCGGTGACGGCGTCGAGAAGCCCTTCCTCTTCCACCCAGGCGACCTGGCCCACGGCAGCAAGCAAGCTGTCGCAGAGCCGACGCTGATCGGCATCGACCCCCGGCCCGGCGCAGGCAACGGCGGTGCCGGCGCGGATCGCCGCGGGCGTGTTCGGCATCGCGCGCACCACCGCGGCGGACAGGCCGAGCGCCGCCCGCATGCCGGTGATGGTTCGGCCGGCCATGATCGAAAGAAAGACGGATTTGCCCGCGAAGGGAGTGAACTGCGGCAGGACCGTCGCCGCTTGCTGCGGCTTGACCGCGAGAATGACGGCGGCCGGAGCGAAGCCGGCAGGGACCGCGGCGGCCTCTGGAACGACCGTGACCGGAATCTTTCCGGGCGGGAGCCGGGGCGCTGGATCGACGACGACCGAAGGTGCAAGGCCGCGCTCGCACCAAGCTGCGAGCATCGCTCCGCCCATCCGCCCGCAGCCGGCGAGCAGGACCGGCGGGAGCGGCAAGCTCACGAGCCCACCAAGCTCACGCTTCGCCGGCGCATTCCAGCATCGCCGCGGCAAGAGATTCGGCAGCGGGCTTGCCGCCCCAGAGCGTGAGCTGGAAGGCGGGGAAGAAGCGCTCGCATTCGGTCAGCGCGATATCGACCATGTCCTCAAGGCTCTCCGAGGAGGCGCCGGCAGCGCCGCGCAGCAGGACGGAGTGATGGAAGGCCGGCGCTCCATCATCGCTGTCCATCCCGAAATAGCCGACCCAAAGCCGCTCATTGGCGAGCGCCAGAAGTTCATAGAGGGCGCCGCGGCGGCGTTCGGGAACTTTGAGGTCGAACGCACAGGTGAAGTGCATCGCGCTCA
>JASHVY010000391.1 GCA_030044345.1 Acetobacteraceae bacterium
CCGCCGCCCGGGCAATTCCCGAACGGCAATATCATCATCCCGATGACACTGGTCACCGGCAAGAACGTGGCGAGCGTCGCCGCCTGGGGCACGCCGGAGGTGATCCCGCCTCTGCCTTACGGCAAGTCCGCTCCCCATCCGGTGAAGAAATAGCGTGGGAGAGCCCGCCGAGGCACCGCTGCTCGCGGTCCGCAACCTCGTCAAGACCTTCGGGCCCGTGCGCGCGGTGGATGGCGTGAGCCTCGATATCGCGGCGGGCGAGGTGCTCGGCATCATCGGCGACAATGGCGCGGGGAAATCGACTTTCCTCTCGCTGCTGACCGGGTTCCATCGTCCGGATTCGGGGAACCTCGTCTATCGCGGCCGGCCGGTGAGGATCACCTCACCGGCGGTCGCGCGCGATGTGCTCGGCATCGAGATGATCTACCAGAAGCTCGAGCTCGCGCCCGATCTCACCGTGGCCGAGAATCTCTTTCTCGGCGAGGAGCCGCGCCGCTTCGGTTTTTTTGCCGATCGCGGCGCGATGCGCGCGCGCGCCGCGTCCGTGCTGAAGACGCTCAACACCAAGCTCAAGCCGGACGACATCGTTGGCGAGCTCTCGGGCGGCGAGCAGCAGGTGGTGGCGATCGGTCGGGCGGTGCTCTTCGAGCGCAGCATGGTGATCATGGATGAGCCGACGGCGGCCATCTCGGTGCAGAAGGTGGCTGATGTGCTCGATCTCGTCCGCCGCCTGCGCGAGGCCGGCAAGGCGGTGCTGCTGGTGAGCCACCGGCTGGAGGATCTGCTCGCGGTGGCCGACCGCATCGCGGTCTTCTTCCACGGCACCATCCGCAAGGTGATGCCGAATGAGGGGCTCGCGGTCGCCGATCTCGTCCACGCGATGTTTTGAGCGCGGGCGAAGAAGCCCCGGCCCTTCTGAACGCGTTATGAATCTGACCGCCCTCGAATATTTCATCATCATCGCAGAACTGGGGAGCTTCTCTCGCGCCGCGGCGCGGCTCAATGTCGGCCAGCCTGCCCTGAGCCGGCAGATCCGTCTTCTCGAAACGGAGCTCGGGGTCGAGCTTTTTCACCGCACGGGCCGGGGCGTCAGCCTGACCGAAGCGGGGCAGCGCTTCGCGATCCATGGCAAATCCTTGCTTGCCGCCATGAGGAATGCGCGGGCCGAGCTCGATCTTCTGAAAGCGGAGCCGAGCGGGAGCGTGACGATCGCCATGCCGCCCTCCATCGGCTGGCTGCTCACGGCGCCTTTGGTGCGTTCCTGCCACCGCGAAGCTCCACAGGTCTCGCTTCATGTGGTCGAGGGCTTCAGCGGCCATGTGCTGGACTGGCTCGCGAGCGGCAGGATCGATATCGGCATCGTCTATAATGCCGCGCATCGCGCCCATCTCGAAACCGAGCAGCTCCTCGATGAGGAGCTGGTCGTGCTCGGCCCGGCCAATGATCCCTCCGGCCTCGGAGCATCGCCGATCCAGGCGGTGGATCTGGCGCGCGTGCCGCTTCTTCTGCCGGCCGAGCCGCACGGGCTCCGCATCCTGATCGACAGCTTCGCCCAAAAGATCGGGATCACGCTCAATGTGCGAAGCGAGCTCGATGCCATGCCATCGACACTTCAGCTCGTCGAGAGCGGTGATGGATACACGATTCTGTCGCAAGGCGCGGGCCAGCACCTGATCAGCGCGGGCCGCATCCGTTTCTGGCGCATCACGGGCCCCGCCATCCGCCGCCAGCTCATGCTCACCACCTCCACCCAGCACCCGGTCACCCCTTCTATTCGCCTCGTCATCCAGATGATTCGAAGGCATGTGGCGGTGATGCAGCCGGGCGATGAGGCATCTCGGGATTTGGGGCATACGGAAAGGCGAAACCTGATATCTAAAGGGTGAACGTAGCGAGGCCCAGGCTCTGCTGGTATCCAAATTCCATGCTGGACAAAAGGATGGGCCGGACAAAGGAGAGGCCGGACAAAGGAGGGAGCGAGAGCTTTGCCAAATCATCAGATCGGGTTCGTCGGATTGGGTCGCATGGGCAGCCGCATGGGCAAGCGCCTGCTGGATGCCGGGCACAAGGTTATCATTTGCGATACGAACGAAGCCGCGCTCGAGGCGCTGATCCGCCAGGGCGCGGAGCGTGCCGCCACCGCCCATGATGTGGCCGATCGGGCGGAGACGGTGTTCGCAAGCCTGCCGTCGCCCGCCATCGTCCAGGAGGTGGCGCTCGGCGCGAGCGGTGTCATTCACGGCAAGGCGGTCAAGACCTTCATCGATGTCTCGACGACCGGCCCGCGCGTGGCGAAGCTCGTGTTCACGGGGTTGGGCGAGCGCGGGATCGCGGCGCTCGATTGCCCGGTGAGCGGCGGCCTTGCGGGCGCGGAAAAAGGCACGCTTTCGCTCATGGTGTCCGGCCCGAAGGATGCATTCGAAGCGGTGAAGCCGGTTCTCGCCGTGTTCGGAAAAATCTTCTTCATCGGCGAGCAGCCGGGTGCCGGGCAGATGATGAAGCTCACCAACAATCTGCTTGCCGCGGCGGCGATTGCCATCACCTCCGAGGCGATGGTGATGGGGGTGAAGGCAGGGCTCGATCCCTCCGTGATGTGCGATGTGTTCAATGTGAGCACGGGCCGCAACAGCGCCACGCAGGACAAGTTCCCGCGCTCGGTGATCCCCGGCACCTTCGATTTCGGCTTCGCCACCGGGCTCTCCTACAAGGATGTGCGGCTCTGTCTTGACGAGGCCGAGGCGATGGGCGTGCCCACGCCGGTGGGTGCGGCGGTGCGGCAGATGCTCTCGATCACCAATGCCGTCTATGGTCCGGAGTCCGATTTCACCTCCATGGTGCGCCCGATCGAGACCTGGGCCGGGGTCGAGGTGCGCAAGAAATGAGCCTTGCGCGGCTGGGTCCGCAATGGTGAAAGTTTCCTGACGCCCGCTTTTCTTATCGCCCGCTTTTCTTATCGACAGAAACGGAGGATTCCCATGGATCAGAAAACATTCGACCGTGGACTCGAGATTCGCAAGGCGGTCCTCGGGGCCGAGTTCGTCGAGAAATCGCTCGCCTCGGCCGATGACTTCAACAAGCCGATGCAGGAGCTGACGACCGAATATTGCTGGGGCGCGATCTGGGGGCGGGAGACGCTTCCACGCAAGACGCGGAGCATGCTGAACCTCGCGATGCTGAGCGCGCTCAACCGCCCGCATGAGCTCAAGATGCATATCAAGGGCGCGCTCAGGAATGGCGTGACGAAGGAGGAGATCCGCGAAGTTCTGCTCCAGGTCGCGGTCTATTGCGGCATTCCGGCGGGGGTCGATTCCTTCCGGGTCGCGCGCGAGGCCTTCCAGGAAGTGGAAAAGAGCTGACGGCTTCGCATCGGTCCGCTTCGTCCAGGAAAGGGAGAAAATTGCCCCAAATACCGAAATATGAGCTTCGCGCGATCCGCCATGCGGCCGAGGCTCCGCCCTTCACCAAAGGGGCCCGGGAATGAGCGGCGGGGCGAAAAGAGTGGCGGTGACCGGTTCCGCCAGCGGCATCGGCGCGGCCACGGCCGCGCTTCTTGCGCGGCAAGGCTGGCGTGTCGTCTGCCTCGACCGCACTCCCCGGGCGTCCCCCCAGGCGTCTCAGTTGCCGGGCGAGGTCGTTTCGATGACGCTCGATGTCGCGGTGGAAGCGGATGTCTGCCGCGTCTTCGCCGATATCAAGGCGCGGATGGGCGGGCTCGATGCGCTGGTGACCTGCGCCGGAATCTACGAGACGACGCCTTTCTTCGAGACGAATGCGGAGATTTTCGGCCGCGTGCTCGCGGTGAATGTCACCGGCACGTTCCTTTGCCTGCGCGAGGGCGCGCGGATGATGGAGCGCGGCGCGCGGATCTGCACGGTCGCCAGCGTCGCGGGGCTGCGCGGCGGCGGGCTCGCCGGCACGGTCTCCTATGCATCGACCAAGGGGGCCGTGCTCGCGCTCACGAAAAATGCGGCGCGCGAGCTCGGCCCGAAAGGGATCGCGGTGAACACCATCGCGCCCGGCATGATCGACACGCCCTTCGCCGCGGTGCCGCTCAGCAATCCGGCCATTCGCACGCGCGTCGAAGGGATGACGAGCTTCGGTCGTCTCGGCACGGCCGAGGAGATTGCCGAGGCGATCGCCTGGCTGATCTCGCCATCCGCATCCTATGTGCATGGGGCAACTCTCGTCGCCGACGGCGGCATGGTCATGTACTGAATCCTGAACAGGAATCCTGAACAGGACAGGAACCGCGCGCGCCGCACCGGTGCCGAAGAGGAAGGGTGATCGATGTCCATGGACATATCCGCACGGGCCGTGACCGCGGGCGTGGCGCGGCACGGCCTCGCCGAGAGGAGAAGGACCGCCATCCGGGGCGCCTTCTTCTCCGAATTCATCGACATGTTCGATATCTATCTGCCGGTGGTCGTGCTGGCACCGGTGCTCTCCTATTTCCAGCCGGCCCATCTCGACCCGGCGACGGCGGCCATTCTCGGCTCGCTCGTCTTCATCACCACGCTGCTCGGCCGGCCGGTCGGCGCCCTGATCTTCGGCATGGTGGCGGACCGGATCGGCAGGCGGCTCGCTTCGATCTATTCGGTCGCCGGTTTCGGAGTTATCACCTTCCTGATCGCGCTTTTGCCGGGCTATCGGAGCATCGGATTCTCCTCCTATCT
>JASHVY010000392.1 GCA_030044345.1 Acetobacteraceae bacterium
TCATGACCGACTCTCCTGGATGCGTTTTCCGTCGATACTGCACGCAGGTCTCAATAATCCGGGATCCCGACCATAAGATGCGCTGTGCGGGCCGCAGCGTCCCCACAGTGGTCGTCATGCGGAGGAGGACACGCGCCAGATGGGTGGTGCTGAGTAGGGCCGCGTAGTACCCGGAGAGCGCGGCCTGACTTGACAAAGCATCCAATGCTTGCGCGCGCGTGATGCGCGGGACCCGCTCCATCGGAAAGCAGGTGATTTTCTTCTCGCCCAATAGCTTGACGAGAGCGGGTTCCTTGTTTGCATAGAGGAAGGAAATCAGGATCGCACCGTCGCGCATGCTCCGAATGGTCTCGGGATCGGGCGGCCCAACCGCAAGGACAATGTCCGCTTCGCGGGCCGCGTCCGCAGCGCTCGAAGCGAGCGTTACCTCGTGGTAAGCCGTATCCGGGAGTTTGACCGCATCGCCGGCGCCGGACTCGAGTACAAGCTCCGCACCAAGCCTGATCACCCGATCGACGACGGTTGGCACCATCGCGCCGCGCTGCTCGGCCGGGTCTCCTTGAGAACCGCGATCTTGATCGCCATGGAACACGCCGTCGTCAAAGTCGACCAACGTCTCATGCCGCCGATGGGAGATGAACGCCATGACTCAGCTCAATTTGTTCCATTGTGGCGGACTGACAGGACAATTGTGCAGTGAAGGCACAATCCGGCGGCAAGGCCCGGCCGCCGGATCGCAGTACCAAACGCAAGCTGCCTCACGGTCCGGCCAAACAGGACGGCGCGATATAACCGTCGGCCGAACCGCTAGAATTCGGCGTCGATGTCAACGACATCGATCAGCTTGTGATTGACGAACTCCTTGATGCCGAGACCAAGGAGTTCGCGCCCGTAGCCGGAATGCCGGATGCCGCCGAAGGGAAGGTCCGCCTTCACCATCGTCGGATGGTTCACGAACACCATGCCCGTGGAGATCTTCTTAGCCACTTCGGCTCCATGTTTGGTGTTCGAGGTGAACACCGAACCACCCAGGCCGAACGGCGAATCATTGGCGATGCGTACGGCGTCATCCTCGTCCTTCGCCCGGAACAGCATTGAGACTGGCCCGAAAAACTCCCAGTTGCGGGCGGGGTTGTCCTCGCCGATGTCGGTCAGGATCGTCGGTTGCACGAAGGCTCCCTTATTGGGAACCTTGGGACCGACTTCGGTTGCCTTGGCACCGTGGCTCACGGCCTGACGGATCTTGTCCTTGAGATCATCGGCGGCGGTTTGCGAGGAAAGCGGCGCGAGCGTGGTATTTGGATCGAACGGGTCGCCAGCCTTGAGTTCCGCCACGCCGGCTGTGTACCGGGTAAGGAAGTCGTTATAGACCTTGTCGACGATGATCATCCGCTTGGACGACACGCAGACCTGGCCGCCATTCCAGTGGCGCCCGAACACGGCCCAACGGACCGTCTTCGCCATGTCGGCATCGGCCAGGACCACGAAGGCATCAGCTCCGCCCAGCTCCATCGTGGATTTCTTCAGGGCCTTGCCGGCCTGCTGCGCAACAGTTGCCCCCGCGTCTTCCGAACCCGTCAGCGCCACGCCGCGAATTCGGGGGTCATTGATGATCCGCTCGAGCTGCGCGCGCGAGGCATAGAGATTCTTGAACCCGCCGCGCGGCAGGCCCGCCTCGAGCATCAGCTTCTCGAATGCGGCTGCGCTTTGCGGCACGTTGGAGGCATGCTTCAGGATTATCGTGTTTCCTGCGGAGAGCTGCGGCGCGATGATGCGAGCGATCTGATAGTACGGGAAATTCCATGGCTCGATGCAGAGAAGCACACCGAGTGGCTCATGGACGAGCACCGCTTCACCCTCTGCGGGGTTGCCCACGGGCAGCCGCTCTGGCGAGAGAAGCGCGCGGGCATTCTGCGAATAATATTCGAAGATGGCGGCAGAAAGCTCAACCTCGGCCCGCGCCTCGGAAATCAGCTTGCCCATCTCCGTCGTGAGGATCTTGGCGTAGGCGTCGACGTCCCGGCGGAGAATCCCGGCGGCGCTGTACATCACTTTCGCGCGAGTGCTGAAGGGGGCTTCCTTCCACGTGAGAAAGGTAGCCTGCGCGTTGGAAAGGGCCTGTTCCACTTCTGCGTCGGTCGCGTCCGGAAATTTCTTCTGCACTTCGCCAGTGTAGGGATTGGTCGTCGCGTATGCCATATTCCGCTCCTCGCTGCTGGGCTGACGCTGTCTGTCCGTCGCATGACAGCGTCATTAACTCAACGACAGGTGCCCGTGCGCATCGGCGAATTGTGGGACCGCACCGCCCATCGCAAAAAAAGCACAGCGCGGAATTTGGCGCGGCGCATTGATCGAGATCAATGCGCCGCTTCTCCTTCCGTCCACCAATTCCTTTCGTTGTAGGTGCTGGCAAGGAGAAACCCTCATGGCGAAAACAATGAAGGCAGCGGTGGTCCACACGTTCGGCAAGCCCCTCACAATCGATGAAGTCCCTATTCCGACACCAGGACCCGGGGAGGTGCTGGTAAAGATCGTGGCAACTGGCGTGTGCCACACGGATCTTCACGCGGCGAATGGTGACTGGCCGGCGAAGCCGACGCCACCGTTCATCCCCGGACACGAGGGGGCTGGGGTGGTCGCTGCGGTCGGCGCCGGAGTCAAGGACATCAAGGAAGGCGACAACGTCGGCATCGCGTGGCTGCACGACGCGTGTGGCGGCTGCGAGTACTGCGAGACCGGCTGGGAAACGCTGTGCGCGAAGCAGCACACGAGCGGCTACTCGGTGAATGGCAGCTTCGCGGAATATGCCATTGGTTCCGCGCCTTATGTCGCGCGTCTGCCCAGCAAAGTCGACTACGCCCAGATAGGGCCGATCCTGTGCGCGGGAGTCACCACCTACAAGGGGCTCAAGGAGACCGAGGCGAGACCCGGCGAATGGGTCGCGATCTCCGGTATCGGCGGTCTGGGCCATGTCGCTGTGCAGTACGCCAAAGCGATGGGCCTGCACGTGGCGGCGATCGATGTCACGGAGGAAAAGCTCGCATTGGCGCGTTCGCTCGGCGCGGACTTCACGGTGAATGCCAAGGCGAATGACGCGGCGGAGCAGGTCATCAAGGCAACCGGCGGCGGGGCGCACGGCGTGTTGGTGACCGCCGTCTCGACAGCCGCCTTCGGACAGGCCCTGCGGATGGTTCGGCGGAAGGGAACGGTGAGCCTGAATGGCTTGCCGCCCGGCGAGTTCCCGACGCCTATTTTCGATGTCGTAATGAACAGGATTACCATCCGGGGATCAATCGTCGGCACCCGGAAGGACTTGGCCGAGGCAGTCGCCTTCGCGGTCGAGGGTAAAGTCAAGGCGCACATTCACAAGGCCAAGCTTGACGATATTAATAAAGTCTTCAGCGACCTCTCGGCCGGCAAGGTCGATGGGAGAGTGGTGCTGACACTGTAGGAGCACACCGGCGACGACTCTGCGAGTATATCCGCAGAGTATCGCCGATTTATGTCAGCGCCGCTTCTCCTGCCCTGAAACGCTGGGAACAGCAGGAGCGGTGTCTGCTCAGCAGAGTGGTCGCTGAGTATGGCGACCGGTTGCTGCCGGATGCCTGATTGGCGGGGAAGGAGTCGATAATGCAGACCGAGCGCGGAGCAGCTGCAACTCCGTCGAATGCGCCATCCGCGACCCGCTCAGTCGTTGGCGATGCTGTCAAAGTGGCCGGCTCCGATCGCAGCCGTCTGATGGATATCGTTCAGTCGGTTCAGGTTCAGCTCGGCTTCGTTCCTGATGAGGCCATTCGCGCGATTGCTGATGCTCTTGGCATCCACGGCGTCGAAGTCGAGGACATGGTCTCGTTTTATGCGTTCCTGACGCGCGAGCCCAAGGGGCGCTTCCATATTCGTCTCTCGAAGACCCCCATCTCCTTCATGAAGGGCGCACGGGACATTGCGCGCGCCTTCGAGACGGCGGTTGGAGTCCCAATGGGAAGCATGTCGTCGGACGGCATGTTTTCCCTCGACTGGACCAATGACATCGGGATGGCCGACCAGGAACCGGCCGCGTTGATCAATGGGACAGTGGTGACCAACCTGGCGCCGGTGGACGCAGAGACGATCGTGGCAGCTCTCCGGCAGGCTCCGGCGACTTCCGCACTGCCGCTGTTTCCCGGACTTGACGGCCAGGGGCCATCGCTGCCGCGGACGCGAGTTGCTAGCAGCCTGATCCAGCCCGGCCCCATTATTTTCAGTCGTGGCGGTCGCGGCGATGGAGTCCGCGCGGCGCTCACGTTGACGCCCGACCAGGTGATCGAGCAGGTAACCCGATCGAAACTTCGTGGGCGCGGCGGTGCGGGATTTCCCACCGGCCTGAAATGGAAGCTCTGCCGCCAATCGATCGGCGACGCCCATCATGTCGTGTGCAACGGTGATGAAGGCGAGCCCGGCACCTTCAAGGACCGGGTGCTGCTGACCGAGATCCCCGATGCCGTATTCGACGGCATGACCATCGCCGGATACGCGCTCGGCGCCCGCCACGGCCTGGTCTATCTGCGCGGGGAATATGCATACCTGCGCAGCTCACTGCAGGCCGTGCTGGATGACCGGCGAAGGTTGGGGCTGCAGGGGAAGAACATTTGCGGCCGAGAAGGGTTCGACTTCGACATCCGTATCCAACTGGGTGCGGGCGCCTATGTGTGCGGCGAGGAGTCGTCCCTCATCGAGTCCCTGGAGGGCAAGCGGGGTGCCCCGCGTGACCGACCGCCGTTCCCAACGGACCGCGGCTATCATCAGCAGCCGACCGCTGTCGACAATGTCGAGAGCTATGTCTGCGCGACGCGGATCATGGAAAACGGAGCGGAGTGGTTTGTGGGCTACGGCACGCGCGAGTCCGCCGGCACGAAGCTGGTGAGCGTGTCGGGAGACTGCCCACATCCTGGCGTCTACGAAGTGCCGTTCGGCATCACGGTCAATGAACTGCTTGACATGGTCGGTAGCCCCGAAGCCGCGTTCGTGCAGGTGAGCGGGCCGTCGGGTCAGTGCGTGGCGCCCAAGGATTATGGACGGCGCATCGGCTTCGAGGACCTCGCCACCGGTGGGTCAATCATGGTTTTCGGACCGGGGCGTGATGTCCTCGATGTCGCTCATCAGTTCTCCGAGTTCTTCGTCGAAGAATCCTGCGGCTGGTGCACACCGTGTCGCGTCGGAACAACCCTTCTGAAGGAAGGACTGGAGAAGATCCTGGCGGATCGCGGCACGCTGGCCGACGTCACCGCCCTGGAGGCGCTGGGCGGTACCGTTACACGCATGAGCCGCTGCGGTCTCGGCCAGACGGCCGCCAACCCGATCCTGACGACCATGCGGAATTTCCCGCAAGCCTACGAGGCGCGGCTCCGGCCGGAGCCGTTCCTGCCTCGCGTATCCCTGCGCGAGGCGATGCGAGAGGCAATCGCGGTCCAGGGCCGCGAGCCGGTTGGAGAGGGAGAGCAGGTATGAGCGGGGAGACGTTCACCTTCACCGTCGACGGGGTCGAAATTGAAGCCTTCCCGGGCCAGACCATCATCCAGGCCTGTGATGCGGCCGGCGTCTATATTCCCCGGCTCTGCTATCATCCCGATCTTGAGCCGGCCGGCCACTGCCGGGTCTGCACGTGCAAGATCGATGGCCGTCGCAGCAGTGCCTGCACCATGCCGGCGTCGCGCGGTATGGTGGTGGAGAGCAACACGGCGGAGCTGAACGCCGACCGTCGCACAGTCATAGAGATGCTGTTCGTTGAGGGCAATCATTTCTGCCCCTATTGCGAAAAGAGCGGAGATTGCGAGCTTCAGGCACTCGCATATCGCCTCGGACTTGCGGCACCGGAGCTGCCATATCAATGGCCACACCGGGAACTCGATGCCTCCCATCCCGACATCTTCATTGATCGCAATCGCTGCGTGCTCTGCTCGCGTTGCATCCGCGCATCGCGGACCGAGGATGGCAAAACGGTCTTCGGGTTCGAGAGACGCGGCATCCACATGCGGCTGAACATCGACGCAAAGGCGCTCGACGAGACAAACATCGCCGCGGCCGACAAAGCCGTGCATGTCTGCCCGGTTGGCTGCATCGTGATCAAGCGCACCGGGTATCGCACGCCCTACGGTAGTCGCCGGTTCGATCAGGCGCCGATCGGCAGCGACATCGAGGTGAAGCGGGCGCACCACCCGGCGAAGGAGGGACGGTGATGGCGAAGCCAAAACTCGCGACCTGCTCGCTGGCGGGATGCTTCGGTTGCCACATGTCGTTCCTCGACATTGACGAGCGGCTCGTCGAGTTGGTCGATCTCGTCGATCTGGACAAGTCACCGCTCGACGACAAGAAGGACTTCGATGGCATAGTCGATGTCGGCCTCGTCGAGGGCGGGTGCGCGAACGAGCACAATGTCCACGTGCTCCGGCAGTTCCGCCAGCACTGCCGCATCCTGGTGTCGGTGGGTGCCTGCGCGATCAATGGCGGCGTCCCGGCGATGCGCAACCTCGTGGGCCTGCGCGAATGTCTCGAAGAAGCCTATCTCAAGGGTCCGACGGTCGAGGCGGGCGGGCTCATCCCCAATGACGAAGATCTGCCGCTACTTTTGGACCGGGTCTATCCATCACACGAGATCGTGAAGATCGACTACTTCCTGCCCGGCTGCCCGCCCTCCGCCGACACGATCTGGGAAGGCTTGCGCGCTCTCCTGAGCGGACACGAGCCGAAACTTCCCTACAAATTGTTCAAATACGAATGAATCCGTCCTGCCCCAAACGCCCCGATTGCGGAGAATTCACATGAGCAGTGCCCAAGTGAGCCAGGGGCCTCGCAAGATCGTCATCGATCCGGTCACGCGGGTCGAGGGACACGGGAAGGTGACGATCCGGCTCAACGAAGCCGGAGAGGTCGATCAGGCGCGCTTCCACATCGTCGAATTTCGTGGGTTCGAGCGTTTCGTTCAGGGACGCATGTACTGGGAAGTACCCCTCATCATCCAGCGCCTGTGTGGTATTTGCCCGGTCAGCCATCACCTGGCCGCGGCGAAGGCGATGGATCTCGTGGCTGGCGTGGACAGGATCACCCCGACGGCCGAGAAGATGCGTCGCCTGATGCATTACGGCCAGGTGCTGCAGTCGAACGCCCTGCACATCTTCCACCTCGCGTCACCCGATCTTCTGTTCGGCTTCGATGCGCCGCCTGAACAGCGGAACATCATTGCCGTGCTGAATCGGTATCCGGAGATTGGCAAGTGGGCGATCTTCATCCGGAAGTTCGGCCAGGAGGTCATCAAGGCGACGGGCGGTCGAAAGATCCACCCGACAAGCGCGATCCCCGGCGGCATCAATCATAACCTCTCGATCGAGAGCCGTGACGCGCTGCGGAAGGACGTTGACCAGATTCTGGCGTGGTGCTCCGCGGCGCTGGACCAGCACAAAGCCTATGTCGCCAAGAACCAGGCTCTCCATCGCGACTTCGCCCGCATGCGATCGAATTTTGTAAGTCTGGTCGGTTCCCAGGGCGGCATGGATCTCTATGACGGTCGCCTCCGGGCCATCAACGCAGACGGGCAAGCGATCTTTGACGGAGTGGCTCCCGCGGACTACCGGGATTATTTCATCGAGGAAGTGCGGCCCTGGAGCTATCTGAAATTCCCGCACATTCGCTCGCTCAGCCGGGAAGCTGGCTGGTATCGGGTCGGACCGCTCGCGCAGGTCAATTGCTGCGCCTCCATCGGCACCCCGCTCGCCGAGGCTGCTCGTCGTGAGTTCATGGCGGAGAACGGCGGCGGCCCTGTTCAGCCGACGCTCGCCTATCACTGGGCGCGCCTGATCGTCCTTTTGCACTGTGCCGAAAAGATCAAGGAGCTGCTGTTTGACGACGAGTTGCAGGACACCGACCTTCTGGTGAAGGGCGAGCGGCGTGGCGAAGGCATTGCGTGCATCGAAGCGCCGCGAGGCACCTTATTCCACCACTACATTGTCGACGAGAACGACCAGGTCACCAGTGCCAATCTGATTGTCTCGACCACGAGCAACAATGAGGCGATGAATCGCGCCGTTCAGCAGGTCGCGAAGACGGACATTTCGGGACACGAAATCACCGAGGCCCTTCTGAACCACGTGGAGGTCGCCATACGGGCCTTCGACCCGTGTCTATCCTGCGCGACGCATGCGCTGGGCCAGATGCCGTTGGTCGTGACCCTTGAGGACGCCCAAGGATCGGTCGTTGCGACAGGGGTGCGAGAATGATCCCGCTCGGCAAGTCGGCGGAAATCGTGGTCGGTGTACCGCCGGTGATGCTCCGAGCGCCACGGGTCCTCGTCATGGGCTACGGCAATCCCGGGCGGCAGGATGACGGGCTCGGCCCTGCGGCGGCGGCGGCGATCGAGGCGTTGGCGTGGCCGGCCGTGACGACATCCGACAATTACCAGCTCGTCATCGAGGATGTTGCCACGATCGCCGAACACGATATTGTCTGGTTCGTCGATGCGGCGCGGGATGGACCGGTCCCTTACGAGGTCCGACCCTTGTCGCCGCTCTTCGATGTCGGCTTTACGAGTCACCTGGTGAAGCCGGAAACGCTTCTAGCGATGACCGAGCAATATTACGGCCGATCGCCCGATGCGTATCTCCTTGGCATACGCGGCTATGAGTTCTCGTTCTGCGAGGGGCTTACCCCAATGGCTCAAGCCAATCTGTGCCGCGCCGTAACGCTCCTGCAAGCGTGG
Source organism: Acetobacteraceae bacterium (assembly GCA_030044345.1). GTDB lineage: Bacteria > Pseudomonadota > Alphaproteobacteria > Acetobacterales > Acetobacteraceae > JAKAWQ01. The sequence goes on from JASHVY010000392.1 coordinate 8,729, forward strand.
ATTGGCGCCACCTTGGGACCGAGGCAATGAACATCGGATTGGGCAGCAAAAGAAAGACGATTCTCCTGATTGACGCCGACCCGCACGCGCGGGCCGCACTGCGGAATGCCCTGGAAGCATCGGGCTTCACCGTGGGCGAAGCGGCAAGCGGCCGCGAGGGAGAGCGCACGGCGCTTCGCATCAAGCCCGACGCCATCCTGGCTGATCTGATGCTGGAAACCGTCGATGCCGGTGGGGTGGTCGCGGCGAAGCTCAAGGACACAGGCAGCAGGATCCCGATCTACATCGTCAGCAATGCAACGGACGCTCTGGTAGGGTCGGTCGGACTGCACGAGCTCGGCATATCCGGCGTCTTTCTCAAGCCGGGCGATCCGGCGGTCATCATCCAGACGCTGAAGACGCGGCTTGGAATGCAGTAGCGAGCGGGTGCCCAACGGATGCACGAGATGTCGATCGCCGAAAGCCTGTTGGAGCTGATCGAGGAATCAGGCCGCCATCAGGGTTTCTCGCGGGTCAGGACAGTCGGCGTGAAGGTGGGTGCGCTGGGACATGTCGAGCCGGCGGCCCTGGCGTTCTGTTTCGGTGCCGTCAGCAAAGGCAGCGTTGCTGAGGGCGCGAACCTGACTCTGACGGTCGTGCCAGGGGAAGGCTGGTGCGAGCGATGCCGTCACACGATACCACTCGCCGAGCGGTACGCACCATGTCCGACCTGCGGGGACCATGTGCGGCTGACGGCCGGGGAAGAACTGCGTCTCGCGGAATTGGAGGTGGAATGATGTGTACCGTCTGCGGCTGCGGAACCGACGACGAGCATCCGGCTCAGAACGTCACGCATCCCCACCATCACGATCGCGCGCACGGCCATCGCGGCCATGCGCATCTGGCGGACGGCACGATCGACTTTGGTGAAGGACTCGCCGGTGTTCATGTGGCGGGCATGAGCCAGGGGCGCATCATCGAAATCGAGCGCGACATCCTCGGCAAGAACGATGCCTACGCCCAAGCGAATCGTGCGCGGCTGCAAGCCGCCAGCGTCTTCGCCCTGAATTTCGTCTCCAGCCCTGGGTCCGGCAAGACAACCCTGCTGGCGCGGGCGATCGCTGATCTGCAAGCATCCGCGCCGATCGCGGTCATCGAAGGCGACCAGCAAACCTCGAACGACGCCGAGCGCATCCGCGCGACCGGCGCACCAGCGGTTCAGATCAACACCGGGAAAGGTTGTCATCTCGACGCCCACATGGTCGGCCATGCGCTCGACCAGTTGCCCTTGGACCGCGGTGGCCTGCTGTTCATCGAGAATGTCGGAAATCTCGTGTGCCCCGCGGCATTCGATCTCGGCGAGGCACACAAGGTGGTGGTGCTGTCGGTCACGGAAGGCGAAGACAAGCCACTGAAGTACCCAGACATGTTCGTGCGTGCCGATCTGATGCTGCTGAACAAGACGGACCTGCTGCCGTATCTCGATTTCGAGACGGAGGCCTGCATCGGGTTCGCCCGGCGGGTCAATCCGAAGATTGAGATCCTGACAGTCTCCGCACGGACCGGGGCGGGTCTGCCGGCCTTCTATCGCTGGATCGGCGAGCGAGCGCAGATCGCACTGCCGTCCGAAACTGCGCTCGCTGCGGAATGATACGACGATGAATGCCTGCCGGGAGCGTTTGCAGGTACGGGTCAAAGGCGCGGTGCAGGGCGTGGGATTTCGTCCGTTTATCCACCGCCTGGCCACGCGATACGAGCTTTCCGGGTATGTGCTCAACGATGCTGCCGGTGTCTTGCTGGAGGTCGAGGGCGAGCGGCTGGATCCCTTTCTGAGCGCACTGGAACAGGAGCGACCACCCCTGGCGCGGATCGATTCCTGTGACGCGTTGGCCATCCCGGCGGAGGGCGGTGCAGGGTTCGAGATTCGAGAGAGTCTGCACGGTCCGACGGCAACGCGGATCACGCCGGACGCGGCGACGTGCGAGGACTGCCTCGACGAATTGTTCGACCCTGCGAGCCGGTTCTATCGCTATCCCTTCATCACATGCACCCATTGTGGCCCGCGTTTCACCATCACATGCGGCTTGCCGTATGACCGGGCGCAGACATCGCTGTCTGAGTTCCCGCTGTGCCCCGCATGTGCGCGGGATTATCGGGATGTGACCGGCCGGCGGTTCCATGTGGAGGCAATTGCTTGCCCAGCGTGCGGTCCTCGGCTCAGCCACTCGATCGAGATCGTTGCCGAGGCGCTCCTGGCGGGCCGGGTTGTTGCCCTGAAGGGAATCGGCGGATTCCACCTGATGTGCGATGCGTGGAACGAACCAGCCGTGGCCGAACTCCGGCGGCGGAAGATGCGCGCCGCCAAGCCTTTCGCGATCATGGTCGCGAACCTTCCCTCCGTGGATTTCGTGGCATCGCCCAATGCGATTGAGCGCGAGCTATTGGCGAGCTGCGCCCGTCCGATTGTTCTCATGCCGGGCCGCAGCACCTTGGCACCGTCCATTGCGCCAGGCCTCAACCGGGTTGGCGTTATGTTGCCCTACGCGCCGGTGCACCATCTCCTCTTCCAGGCCTTGTCGGGTCAAGAAGGATGCATGTACCGGCGCGAGGCGCCCCAAGTGGCGGCGCTGGTCGCGACCAGCGCCAATCCCGGCGGCGAACCGCTCGTGACTGACGATGAGGATGCCAGGCTCCGTCTCGCCGGCATCGCCGATCTGATCGTCACGCATGATCGGGCGATCGTGGCCCG
>JASHVY010000393.1 GCA_030044345.1 Acetobacteraceae bacterium
AACTCCCGACACCCGATGCCATGCGGGGTCGGGTCTCGGCAGTGACTATGCCGACCAAACACCCAAGCGCGCATCAAGGCTTCTGTGGTCGGGCCGCCTCCTGGCGCAGGGTCCGCGCCGCCGCGACGAGGTTTTGCAGTGCCGGCTTCACCTCTTCCCACCTGCGCGTTTTCAATCCGCAGTCCGGATTGACCCAGATTTGCCAGTCTTCCAGCCGGGCCCGTGCGCGGTGAAGCAATCCGATCATCTCCTCGACATCGGGCACACGCGGGCTGTGGATGTCCCAGATCCCCGGCCCGATTTCGTTCGGATAGCCACCATTCTTGAAGGCATCCAGCAGTTCCATGCGGCTGCGCGTGGTTTCGATCGAAATGGCGTCGGCATCCATCTCGGCGATCGACGGCATGATGTCGTTGAACTCAGAATAGCACATGTGGGTGTGGATCGCTGTCGTGTCGGTGACCCCCGCCGTGGCGAGTCGAAAGCACGCCACGGCCCAGCGAAGATAGTCCGGCCAGTCCTTGACGCGCAGCGGCAGCCCTTCCCGGAACGCGGGCTCGTCGACCTGGATGATAGAGATGCCGGCACTCTCCAGATCCGCGATCTCATCGCGCAAGGCGAGCGCGATCTGGCGGCAGACCTGCTCGCGCGGGATGTCGTCCCGCACGAATGACCATTGCAGCATTGTCACCGGCCCGGTGAGCATGCCCTTGACCGGCTTGTCGGTAAGCGACTGGGCGTAGCCCGCCCAGCGAACCGTCATCGGAGCCGACCGCGCCACGTCACCCCAGATGATCGGCGGCGCCACGCATCGGCTGCCGTAGCTTTGCACCCAGCCATGTCGCGTGAACGCGAAGCCGCGCAACTGCTCGCCGAAATACTTCACCATGTCGTTCCGCTCGGCCTCGCCATGCACCAGCACGTCAAGGCCCAGCTCCTCCTGGAAATGAATCGCCTCCGCGATCCACCCCTCGATCGCATGATCGTAATCGGCCTGCGTCAGTTCCTGGCGCGCCAGCGCTGCACGCGCTTCTCGCACTGCTTTGGTCTGCGGAAATGAGCCGATCGTCGTCGTAGGGAAGCTCGGCAGCGGCGTCCGTGCGCGCTGTGCCGCCCGGCGATCGAGAAAGCCCGTTGCGCGCCGTTCCATCTCCGGCGTCACGGCAGCCAGACGGGCCGCGACCTGGGCTTCATGCACGCTCGGGCTCGCGGCACGGGAGCGCGCGACCGCGCCGCTGCGTGCGAGCTCGCCGGCGATCGCGGCATCACCGTGATCGAGCCCGCGGACGAGGGTTGCCACCTCTTCGAGCTTCTGCACGGCAAAAGCGAGCCAGCCGCGCATCTCGATGTTGAGGCTGCTCTTCGGCCCCTCCTCCTGCGCCAGGTCGACCGGCACATGCAGCAGGCTGCACGAGGGCGCCACCATCAGTCGATCGGTCCCGCGGGCGGTCCCACGGGCGGTCCCACGGGCCTCGGCGACATGCCGAAGGACTGCCAGAGCCTTGTGCAGATCGGTGCGCCAGACATTGCGGCCATCAACCACACCCAGCGAGAGCCATCGCTCCGGCGGTACCGTTTCCAGCGCCAAAGCGAGATCGGCCGCGCCGCGGACGAGATCCAGATGCAGCCCGTCCACCGGCAGGCAGGCGGCGATCGGAAGGTTCTCCGCCATCGACCCGAAATAGCTGGCGAGCAGCAATTTTGGGACAACGCCGCGGGTGAGCGCTTCATAGGCAACCGGGAACGCCCGGCGTGCCTTCTCAGGCAGATCCAGCGCGAGCACCGGCTCTTCCATCTGCACCCAGGGGCAGCCGGCCTCCGACAATTGCCGCAGCACCTGCTGATAGAGGGGTAGCAGGGGCTCCAGCAGGTCGAGCGGGTCCGATCCGTCCTCCGTCTTGGACAGGATCAGGAATGATATGGGGCCGAGCAGCACGGGCCGCGTTCCGATGCCGATTGTCCGCGCTTCGCGCCACGCCTCCAGCAAGCGGTTGCCCGTCAGCACGAAGCGCTGCCTCGCGCTCAGGCGCGGCACCAAATAGTGATAGTTGGTGTCGAACCATTTTGTCATTTCAAGCGCCGGAAGGCCGGTGGCGATGCCCATCCGGCGCTCGCTCTCGCTGCCGCGCGCGCCGCGCGCCAGGGCGAACTGGGTTGCAAGCGAGACTGGTCCGCCCGACCACCCGTAACCCACGGGGATCGCGCCGAACATGCACGCCGTGTCCAGCACACCGTCGTACAGCGAGAAATCGCCGGCCGGCACGTGGGCGATGCCCTTGTCGGCCTGCAGCCGCCAGTGCTCGGCGCGCAGCAAGGCGGCCTTTTCGTGCAGCTCTTCCTCCGAAAGCCCGCCTGCCCAGTGAGTTTCGAGTGCCTGCTTTAATTCGCGCCGGCGTCCGATGCGGGGAAAGCCGAGATTGGTGGCGAGGGTCATCGCACACCTCGCGCGCCGGCAGGGCTTTCGGCTGGGACAAGCAGGATGCGGCGCATTCTCGCGCCCAAGCGATAGCGGTTGCCACCCCGGGTGGTCGGCATGGTCGTCTCGTCTCCTGCCTCCGGTTCGCCCCGCCCGGCGGCCACTGGTCGCGCGACGACGGCAGGTCTCCTGGCTTACGGCTCGAATGCCATCGACCCTGCCTTCCCGAGCCTCTTCCGGCTCAGTGGCTCGCCGTGCCCGTGGCGAAGCGCCCGTAGCGAAGCGAATGGATCAATGGCTCGCCGCTGACAGTTGCGGGGGCAGCCGCCGACTTGCCCCCGGACCACACAGTCCAGCCAGGACGCACGGCGTTCCCTTTTCACCCGCTCGCGCGGGACCATCGACGAAACCAACTTGACCCAGCACAGGGCCGACATCAAGGGCCGAGGCGGCTCTCCCGGCGCGGGACCAAACACCTAGCGCGCGTTATGCATTTCGATGAAGTATCAGAGAGAAGGAGATTTCTTTTTCTGAAGAAAAAGAAGCAAAAAGACTTCTTTCCGTTTTCCGGACCAGGCGCTGGCTGTGGACTACGAATGAAAGGATAAAAGTTCTTTGGTTCTTTCTTTCAAGAAAGAACGCCTTCTCTTCTTTGCTTACTGCATTTCGTCTATCGCACGGGGCTTGGCGGAAGATTAGTAACGCCTTCTTGAGCGGCCGGGGGCCGATTTAACAACCAGTCTTCAGGGCCGGCGCTCGACCGCCCCGCTCGAGGCTGGGGACGGTCCTGCTCGCGGTCATCGTAGCGGGCGCTGTCTTCGGAGTTCTCTGGCTCGTGAACGCCCCTTGAGCGAGGCTTGAACAAGCCGCCCATCGTCAACGCAAAAGCGGCTGGCCGTGGCTGCCCTGGGATCGGCGTTGGGATCGGTGTCGGGAGGAAACTATGGCAAGCGGGAAAGACCTCTTTGCGGTGATGCGCCGCTATGGCCCACCCTATGACCCGCACAAACCGCCCGAGGCTCAGCTTGCCCGAGGCTCAGCTTGATTGAGAAGCACACCGAGTCAGCTTGAACGCCGCGTCCGTCTTACTCGAAGGCCTTGCGGTGCTTCTCGATGAAGGTCTCCAGCGAGATGGGCGGGCGGCCGCCGATCGTCTCGATCACGTCGTTGGTCCCGGCGAAGATACAGGCCTGGTGGTCAAGTGCTATCTCGCGGATGTGTTGGAGGACGAATGACTCCTTGATCTCGCCCCGCTGCAACTGCTCCAGTTCCCCGTACAGCGTCCGGGCGTTCACCTGACCCGAAGCGGGCGACTGGCTCGACCTCTGCTGCAGCATTTCCTGAAGGGTGACCTGCCTATATTGGACATCCTTGCCCAAGACGCGGCTCAGGACCTGCGCGATCTCGGCCTGCGTGTACTCCTTCGGCCCGAACAGCGGATAGACCTTGCCGCCGTGCAGGGCCGGGTTCTCAAGAATCCCCACGATCACCCGGGCCTGGTCCTCGGCCGCGACCGGAGCATGCTTGCCGGCCCCAAGCGGCGAGGCGAGCGTCCCGGCCTTGATGATGGGTGCTCTGTACAGCAGCCATTCGGCGAAGAACGTCGGCCGCAGATGCGTGACCGCGATCCCCGACCAGTCGAACACGCGCTCGGCGACCCAGTGGTCCCTGGCGGCGTGGCTACGGGCATCTTCCCGGGCGGATTTC
>JASHVY010000394.1 GCA_030044345.1 Acetobacteraceae bacterium
ACAACGTGGTCGATCTTGTCAACCGGCTTGAGGCCGAGACCCGCAACGGACGGCAAGGCCGGCTCGCCGAGCATCTGACCCGCACGGACTTCATCGTCCTCGACGAGCTGGGCTACCTTCCATTCGCGCAATCCGGTGGCCAGCTCCTGTTCCACCTTGTCAGCCGCCTCTACGAGCGCACCTCCATCATTCTCACCACCAATCTTGCCTTCGGCGAATGGCCCAGCGTGTTCGGCGACGCCAAGATGATAGCGGCCCTGCTCGACTGGTTAACCCACCACTGCGATATCGTCGAGACCGGCAACGACAGCTGGCGATTCAAAAGCCGCGACAATGATCAGGTATCCGGCGCTCTCGCCTCCCCAACGCCAGCGACCTTCGACAACGCCGCCACTACTGCAAAGCCACCCCGCTCAAGGGGGTCAATTTTGCAAGCCGATTGACACGCACCGAAAGTGTTGCAATTGTAGCAATGATCGAGCCGGCGAGCGCGACTGGTGTGCCGGTTCAAGAATACCGGGCTCGCCGTGAATCGAGCCGACCATGATCCGCTCTAATCCGGCGTCCACAACGGCACTCAAGCCCGGCTGTCACCGGCAAACCGCGAACGGTTAGTCTGGAAATAGTCAACAACGAAGTCGATCAGCGCTCGCACATGGGACGCATGCCGTAGATCCTCACGGATAACCAGCCAAGTCTCGGAGTTCAGCTCTCCGATCGGGGGCAAGCAACGTTTGAGGTCGGCTTCGGCGTCACCGACAAAGCAAGGCAGCATCGCTACGCCCAATCCAGCCTTCAGAGCCGACACAACATTGGAAAGGCTGTTGATACGTACTGCCGTGGCCGAGCTTGGTGTCATCCGCGCGAGCCAGCGCGGGGCCGGCAGATCGTCCAGCGCACTCTCCATCCCCACGATCAGATGCCCGTCGAGCCCCTCCGTGGTTTGCGGAAGCCCGTGCTCTTCAGCGTAGCTACGACTGCAATATGCGCTCCAGGCAGTGTCTGGCATCCGACGTGCGATAATGCCGTTCCCTTCGGGCCGCGAGCCCGCGCGAATAGCAACATCGGCCTCCCCGCGCGCAACATCAAGACGGCGGTCATCCGCCATCAAGGTGACGACTACGTCGGGGTATCTCTCATGAAATTCCCGCAGACATGGTACAATGACTAGGTTTGCGAACGACGCGGAACATGTGAAGCGCACGGTGCCGGAAACCACACGCTGTTCAGCGCGCCACGTGTCCTCGAGTGCTGTGATTTCGATCTCTATGCGGGCCGCGGCCGCAGCGATCCGCTCGCCGAGCGGCGTGATTTGGAAGCCACTTTGCCGTCGTTCGAATAGCGTGCCGCCCAACTCTGCTTCCAACTGTGAAATGCGACGCACGACTGTTGTCTGGTCAACGCCCAGCGCACGCGCGGCACGGAGCGCTGAGCCCATTCGCGCAACAGCAAGCACGAAGCGAAAATTATCCCAGTTCGCCATGGCCTATCCTGTGAAAATGCAGAATCGCTCTGCGAGAGTGCAGTTTGATATTTCCTCCTTTTGCGAACACATCTTTCACCGGCGCCAATCCAATGAGACGCCACCTGATGCCAACCCAGTCTGCTAAGGCGATCGTCCTTTGCGAGCTGATATCCATCCTGAAAGGACACAATGATGATGAGCCTTATCGAAAAGTCTCGAGAGACGGTCGAGCAATTGCTTGCGCGTCGCTTTTCCATCAAAACGTATGAGGAGAGCCGCCAATACGCTCTTGATTTGGTTGACATGCATCTCCACGAGGAAAATCCTGACCGCATTGACGAATGCATCAAGCTCTACACCGAGGATGCCCTCTGGGAGGCGCCGGCCCGCAATGTGATCTATCGGGGCCGAGAGACGATCAAGAGGATGTATCTCCGCGTGTTTCAATCTGCCGGGGGAATCACCTTTTATCCCGTTGAACGCTTCGCAACGCCCGACCGCGTGTTCGACGACATGTGGGTAAAATTCAGGATCGCGGATGACGGCTTTGAGAACTGTCCGTTCTCTGTTGGCACTCAGGTCAAAATGAGACTGCTGCATAATTTCCATATTCGTGACGGGATGATTGCGAAGGAAACCGGATACGAAATTTGGCTGCGCGACGAATAGTTCGTTCCGGCAATCCCAAACGGAGAGGATTGTCCGTTCTGTGCGGGGCGTGGTTGCGGCATTCGGAAGCCCGATTGCCTTGCTCCCACGCCCACCGCAATCGGTAGGTGAGATCGCGTATGATTGCGATCGGCTGGTATCGTAACAGGCCCTAATCGAGCGCCGCCCATAAGGTGACGACTCGTTGGAGGTGCGCTTGTCCCAGTTGCGCCCGATGGCCATCATGAGTTGATGGCCGCCAGCGTTTCCGCAAGGACGGTTCTGGTCGACTCTCGGCTATCTCCGCCCATTCGCGTCAGATGGGGTAGACGCTCCTGATCCATGTCGTTCATGCTACCTCCGTCTGGTTCGACGATCAAAAGATAATGGTGTATATGCATATAGAATGCCGTAAAGGGAAGTCATGAAACTGCCGTTCGGAACCGACAGCCCTCCCAAGCGTCTGCAAAGCCCGATCGTCGGCGGCATTGACATTCGCGAAGTGGCGGGCTGCACGTGCTTGCGCCTTCGCCGCTCTAGCCGTGAGGCAACGCAGCTTTTTGACGCGCATCTCTCAAAAGCAGGACTGACCATCGGGCAATTTGGCCTAATGGCGCACCTTTACGGTGTGGGGGTTTTTAAAGAGTCTATATCCATCAAAGGTTTGGCGAAGAAAATTGGTATGGACCCAACGACCGTCGTTAGAACACTTAAACCGCTTGAACAGCACGGGTGGATTGCCGGAGAGCAAGATCCGAGAGACCGCAGATCGCGCCTCGTGGCTCTAACGAAGGAGGGGCGCGAACGTCTTGCCTTGGCTATGCCCCGGTGGGAGGCCGCGCAGCGGGAGCTTCGCGAGTCGATTGGGGAACCCTCGGCGCTTGCCCTCAACGGCATGCTCGATCTTGTCGGTCAGAAGCTGCAAATGGATCTATCCGCGCTTGACGAATAGGTCGCGCCGGCCATATA
>JASHVY010000395.1 GCA_030044345.1 Acetobacteraceae bacterium
AGAGAAGGCCCGAATGCCGCTCGCGGCCTCGATTCTTCTTACGATCTCGTCGGCCATCCGCGGCGCGAAGGTGGATACTGCCGTGCAATGGAATGCCAGCAGGCTCACCCCGGCGTCGGAGAGCAGGCGCGATCCCTCCTCCAGCCGCGCGAGCATTCCCAAGAGCTCCGAATCGGAGCTGCCGCGCAATGCCAGCCGCGTGACATGATGTCCGATGCCATTGGGAAGCATCGCCCGGATCTCAGCTTCGGCGACGAAATTGCCCGATGGCAGCAATATCCCCAACCGCGCCAGGTCGCCATAATCGATAGGAAGTGTCACGGGATGATGCCTATCTCGCGAGCGACTGCCTTGCCTCAGTGAGCCATCGGCGATCGATATACTCCTCCGCCGAAGTGCGCCTTCGCGCAGGCAGTTCGCGGGTCAATGACGAGGTCTCGATCAGCGCCTGAACCGCCTCGACGCTGGCCTCTCCATCACGCGGAAAGATGCCTGCTCCTGCATACTCCTCCCATGCACGGTCGGCATAAGAGAGGGAAATGCCGGTCTCTTGCGCAGCGATTGCGTTGGCGCCAGCGCGATCGGCATGGAACCACTCATGCCCGCGCAGGAAGGCACGCAGGAAACGCATCGCCAGTGCATCGTTCGCCTCCAGCCAGCGTCGATCCGCGTTCAGCGAGGTGAACTGAAACCACGGCACCTCGTCCCGCGGCTCACAGAGCGTGTTGAAGCCTTGCTCGAGCGCAATGTAATTCAGTGGGGCGCCCTGGAGTCCCGCCTGGATTTCGCCCGTGCGCAGCTTTTCCCAGCGCGTCAGGATCGGGCCGCAGGCAATCATGGAATAATCCCGCGGGTAGTGTAGCCCCCGTGCAGCAAGAAGCTTCATGACCAGTGACGAACTGCCGGCATTGAGCGACGAAACGCCGATGGTCTTGCCGCGGAGATCCTCAAAAGAGCGTATTTCGGGTGCTGAGATCAAGGAGAAGGGCAAGCGATTGATGTTTCCGCCCACGATCACCTGGTGACCTCCCGACTCGGCATCCAGGATCACATGCTCGGTCACGCCATAAGCGAACTCCGCCAATCCATCGCGGAGCGCTTCGTTCACCGCGTCGATCGCCTCAAGATGCATGATCGTGATATCAAGTCCTTCCTCCGCAAACAATCCGGCGTTCCGGCTGATCCAGGCCGGAAGGTTGAAATAATTGCGAGATGTAACGGCAAAGGTCAGCCGGTCCATGAAGATCCTCGAAGTCTGGTTGACAGCGCGGCTCGTGGTCTGGGAATGGTTCTCGCTGCGGACGACGCGCATGCGGCGGCAGCCATGGCAGATGAGGCGATCCCTCTCGTGGCACTCCCGGGGTTCACCGAACCTTGCCAGATAGAATACGCCAGATGGTCTCTGAGCGAATGGGCATCTGAAGTTGTCGCACACCGTAATCGCGCAGCGCATCGATCACCGCGGCGACAAGTGCCGGGGGTGTGCCGACCACGCCGCATTCACCGGCTCCCTTTGCCCCGAGCCTGTTGGTCGTTGCCGGGGATGTGGCGTCGGTCACCGTTTCGAAGAAAGGCAAATCGTCGGCGCGCGGCAGGCAATAATCCATAAAGCTGGCCGTCATGAGCTGCCCCGAGGACGCATCATAATGGCAGCGTTCGATCAGTGCCTGTCCGATGCCCTGGGCGGTTCCCCCATGAACCTGGCCATGCACGATCATCGGGTTGATGACCGTTCCGACATCGTCCACGGCAACGGCGCGCACGACCCTGATCGTGCCGGTTTCCATATCGATCTCGGCCTCGACGACACAGCAGCCGTTTGGAAAGCAGAAAGGCGCCGTCGCCGTTCCCTGTGCGGACAGAGTCTTCGGACTGACCGACTGCGCCAGTTCGGCAAGGCTCGTTCCCCGATCGGTGCCGCGGATGAAGAAACGCCCCTCGGCGTAGCCTATGTCCGATTCGGCCGCCTCAAGTCTCTCGGCGGCGAGTTTGCGCCCCTGCGCGATGAGAGCATCGACCCCTTCCGCAATGGCGGAACCGCCGATCATCAGCGAGCGAGAACCATAGCTGCCGACGCCCGAAGGAACGCGCTCCGTATCGCCCTGGACCACAGCAATTATAGCAGGCTCGACGCCCAGGCGGTGAGCGGCCATCTGTGTATAAACGGTGGCGAGACCCTGGCCCATCGCCTGTGTACCGGACAGGAGCGTGATGGTTCCATCCGCGGCGACCTCAACGGAAGCCGTCTCATTCGGTTCGAGCCCGCTGGTGGTATCGATATGACAGGAAAGGCCGTGCCCGAGAAGGCGGCCATTCATCAGGGCCTCGGCGCGGCGGTGCTCGAAGCCGGCCCAATCCGCAGCGGCGAGCGCGCGATCAAGAACCCGGCCGAAATCGCCGCTGTCATAGAGCTCTCCTGCCTGCGTGCGATACGGTATGGCATCGCGGGGCACGAGGTTGCGTCGCCTCAATTCAACCGGATCGATGCCGAGTTCTGCGGCCGCAACCTCGAACAATCGTTCCAGACGATAGATCGCCTCAGGTCGGCCGGCGCCACGATAGGGGCCGGTCGATGCCGTGTTGGTGAGCACGCAATGCACCGTGATGTGAAGGGCGGGAATATTGTAGACACCGGTTGCCACACGGTTTCCGGTACGCGTGGCGATGGCCGCTCCGAAATAGGAGAGGTATGCGCCCATATTGGCGAGCACGCGCGCTTCCAGTGCGAGCACCCGGCCATTTGCGTCGAACGCGAGCGAGCAGTCGCTCTCATGGTCGCGCCCATGATGCTCCGCGAGAAAAAGCTCGCTGCGATCCGCCTGCCAACGAACCGGTTTCCCGAGCTTCCGTGCGGCATACAGCACCAGGCTCTCTTCCGGATAGGGTGCTATCCGGGCGCCAAAGCCGCCCCCCATATCGGACACCAGGATTCGCAGAGCTTCTTCCGGAATCCGCAGCACTTCGCGCGTGAGCAGTCGCCGCATCAAATGGGGAGCTTGGCAGCAGCCATAAAGCGAAAATTTTTCTGTTGCCTGATCATAAAGGCCGACCGCACCCCGTGGCTCCATGGGGTTGGCGACAACACGGTTGTTGACAAGCGCGAGACGCACCACGTGATGCGCTTTGGCCATTGCGTCCGCGACCGCGGAACGGTCCCCCATTTCGAATGAGCCCGCGACATTTCCGCCAGCCTTGGGCCAGAGGAGAGGAGCCCCAGGCAAAGTCGCTTCGCGCAGGCACGTTACGGCCGGCAGCGGCTTGAACGCGACGCCAACGGCTTCCGCCGCATCCTTGGCTCGATCGATCCTGTCGGCCACAACGATTGCCACCGGATCGCCGACATAGCGCACGCGCTCATGTGCGAGCAAAAACCGGGGAGGTGCTGCCATGCGGCCATTGTCGGGGCCACCGATCACAGCGGCAAAACCGATCGGGCCGATGCCGTCACGGACAAGATCCTCGGCGGTGAAGACCCCGGCAACACCCGGCATGGCTTTGGCCGATGAGACATTCACCGCACCAAGCTCGGCATGAGCATGAGGTGAACGGATCACCACCATCGCCAGCTCGCCTGGAAAGACCTGATCGCCGATGAACCGCCCACGGCCGGTGAGAAGCCGTTCGTCCTCGACCCGACGGGGAGATTGGCCAGCGCCGAACCGCTCCGCGAAAGGGAGCGTTTCCAGCTCCGAGGCGCTCATCTGGGCGTTCTATGAAGATCGCACGTAAGGTCTGACGCAAGACGCTGTGGTTCAGAACCTGTAGAGAGTTGTGGGGTTATCGACGAGGATGCGATTGCGTATGGTTTCGTCGGGGACCCATTCG
>JASHVY010000041.1 GCA_030044345.1 Acetobacteraceae bacterium
CATGGAAGCCCCATCGTGCAGCGCATGGAAGGGCGCGGGCGCAATGAAAGGCGGATGCGGCGCGATATAGCAGACATGGGCGAACCAGGGCACCTCGCGCCGCACGGAAAGATAACGAAGCACGGCGTCCGTGATAAAAGCCGCCCGCCCGTGTCGGGCCTCGAACCGCGCCGCGCGCGGCGCCTCAAAATTCAGATGGCCCGTCACCGGCCGCAGCGCCTCTTCCGCGCTTTCGAAATCGTAGCCTACCTCCTTCAGATGGGCGAGCCAGGGCAAGGCATCCTCGTTGAGGAGAAGCTCCGGCGTGAAGCCGGGCATGACGCCTTCATAGGTGAAGAGCGCGGGGTCGGCCGCCGGCCGGCCGCGCGGATCCATGGTGCTGTCGGTATAGCCGAAAAGGGCGGGGTCATAGCCCGCGGCACGCGCCGCCTCGCCCAGTGTGAGGATCGCGCGATCGAGCGGGCTACCATTCCTCAGCACATGGGTGTTGTGCTGATAAAGCCCGGTAAGCAGCGCGGCGCGTGCCGGCCCGCAGGGCGCGGCCTGCCCGAAATGATTGAGGAAGATCGTGCTCTCGCGCGCGAGCCGGTCGAGCACCGGTGTGCGAATCTGCGCATTGCCGGCAGCGCCGAGCGCATCCGCGCGCCACTGGTCGAGCACAATGAAGAGAATATTGCGCCGGGCAGGATCCATGGGTGCGCGTCTCCGGCGGATTCCTTTCCCGCCCGCCGCATCATTGCGGCGCACGCCGCGCGGACGCAATCTCGGGGCGCAACCCATCCGGAGGGGAGATAAAGAGATGGACACGCCGCCCGGCCGCGCCCGTGAGGTCGCGGTGAATGGCCGAAGCTACCGCTTCCCGAGTGTGCCCACCATCGCCGTCTGCCTCGATGGGTCGGAGCCAGGCTATATCGAGGCAGCGATCGCGCGCGGCCTCGCGCCGAATTTCGCTCGCCTGATGCAGACCGGGGCCAGCCTCACCGCGCTCTCCGCGATCCCGAGCTTCACCAACCCGAACAATCTCTCGATCGTCACCGGCGCGCCACCTTCCGTGCACGGCATCGCCGGCAATTACTTCCTCGACCCGGCAAGCGGGCAGGAAGTGATGATGAACGATCCGCACTTTCTGCGAGCCCCGACAATCCCCGCTTCTTTTCACGAAGCCGGCGCGCGGGTCGCGCTGGTCACCGCCAAGGACAAGCTGCGCGCCCTGCTCAGCGCCGGGCTTGCCATGGATTCGGGTCGCGCCATCGCCTTCTCGGCGGAGCGTGCCAATGCGGCAACGGTGGCGGAGAACGGCATCGGCGATGTGCTCGATTTCGTCGGGCTTCCTCTGCCGGATGTCTATTCGCCCGCGCTCTCTGAGTTCGTCTTCGCCGCCGGGGTGCGCCTCGTCGAGCGTTTCCGCCCCGACTTGGTCTATCTCTCCACCACCGATTATGTGCAGCACAAGGCGGCGCCGGACAGCGATCTCGCCAACCGGTTCTATGCGATGGTCGATCGCTATGTCGGAGAGCTCGATGCGCTCGGCGTGGTGCTGGCGCTTACGGCCGATCACGGCATGAACGACAAATATCGGCCGGATGGCTCGCCCGATGTGCTCTATCTTCAGTCATGGTGCGATGCCCGGCTCGGCGCGGGTGTGGCCCGCGTCATCCTGCCGATCACCGATCCTTACGTGAAGCACCATGGCGCGCTCGGTTCCTTCGCGACCATCTATCTGCCAAACGGCCTGGATCCCGGGCCATTGATCGCTGCCCTCGCGGCGACCGAAGGGGTAAGCCTCGCGCTCTCGCGCGCCGAGTCCTGCCAGCGATTCGCCCTGCCGCCCGATCGGGTCGGGGACATCGTCGTCCTTTCCGGCAAGCACAAGGTGCTCGGAACGAGTCCCGAACGCCATGATCTCTCGGCGCTCGATGCTCCGCTGCGCTCCCATGGCGGGCTTGAGGAGCAGCGCGTGCCGATGATCCTCAACCGTCGCGTTCATATTCCCGCGGGGCGCGTCCTGCGCAACTTTGATATCTTTGATGTGGCCCTCAACCTGGTCGTGTGAACGCCGCTCCAACCGTCTCACCAGCAGATCGTTTCTTATTGTAAGATTGTTTCTTATTCGAAATGTCATCATTTGATGGCATTCGGGACCCAGGCCGCGGAGCAAGGAGGGAGGGTTGAGGACCGGAACGGATTCGTCCCCCCATGCTCCGCCCGCCGCTGCCTAGATCAATATGGCTCCTGGTGAATCGCAGAGCGATCCGCCAAAGCCCAAAGGGAAGCCATGAAATTGATCGAGAAAACAAAACCGGAGCGTGATGACCTAAAATCATCACGCTCTGGGGCGACGGAGGGTGAGGAAGGGCAGGGGGCGGATATCCGTTCTGCCGGATATGTGATGGGAAGGGAGGCAGAGCGAGAGATGCGCGCACGAAGGATGTTCACGGCCGGGATGATGCTGGCCGTGCTTGCCGGGGGGCCCGCATGGGCGCAATCGGGCGTGGTAACGATCTACAGCGCCGATGGGTTGCATGACGGATCGCCCAATTGGTTCCAGACCGAGTTCGACGCTTTCACCAAGGCCACCGGTATCCAGGTGCGCTATGTCGAGGCGGGCTCGGCCGTGGTGGTCGATCGTATCGAGCGCGAGAAGGCGAACCCGCAGGCGGATGTGCTGGTGACGCTGCCGCCCTTCATCCAGAAAGCTGCATCGGACGGGCTGCTCCAGTCCTATACGCCGGCAGCGGCCGCGGAAATGGCGGCGCGGGACAAGGATCCGAACGGCCTTTATTATGCGCTGGTCAACAACTATGCGAACTGGATCTACAACGCGAGCGTTCTCAAATCCCCGCCCGCCACCTTCCAGGATCTGCTCGCGCCGCAATTCAAGAACAAAATCCAGTACTCCACGCCCGGTGAGGCTGGCGACGGCACGGCGGTGATGCTCAACGTCTTCCAGGCCTATGGCGGGGCAACGCCAGGCTTGGCCTATCTCAAGCAGCTCCAGGCGAACAATCTCGGCCCCTCTTCCTCGACCGGGCGACTGACGGCGCTCGTCAATAAGGGTGAGATCTGGGTCGCGAACGGCGATCTGCAGATGAATCTCGCTCAGATGCGGGACAATCCGAATATCCGCATCTTCTGGCCGGCGGGGCCGGACGGCAAGCGCGTCACGCTCTCGCTTCCTTATGACATCGCGCTCGTGAAAGGCGCGCCGGATGCGGAGAATGGCCGCAAGCTGATCGACTTCCTCCTTTCGAAGGAAGCTCAGGAACAGGTTGCCCCCATTGCCATGGGCATTCCCGTGCGCACGGATGTCTCACCCGCGGGCGAGACCTACGCGACCATGCAGACACTGCTCAAAGGCGTCGAAATCTGGTCTCCCGACTGGGGCAATCTGCTTGCCAATCTGCAGACCTATGTCACCCAGTGGCGTCAGGCGACGGGTAGCTGAAACGATCGGGCGCCGATGAGTTCGGCTGCGGCGCAGGGACTCGGTCCGGGTGAGGTCGCCGCCTCATCCGGTGCCGATCTCGCTTCCTCCACCCTCGCCGCCAAGATATCGGTCACGCCTTCGGGCGGGGGCGTCGCGTTCGAAGGCGTGACCGTCGCCTACAAGGGCAACACGGTCCTCTCCGATTTCACGCTCACGGTCCGGCCCGGCGAGATCATGGCCGTCATCGGGCCCTCCGGCTCGGGCAAGACGACCGTGCTCCGCGCCATCGCCGGCTTTGTCCGTCCCGTTTCCGGGCGCCTTTGCGCCGGCGGCCGGGACGTCACCGATCTTCCGCCCCGCGCGCGGGGGATCGGCATGGTGGTGCAGAATTACGCGCTCTTTCCGCATATGCGCGTGGCGGACAATGTCGCCTTCGGGCTCAGGGCGCGTCGGGCGCCCGAACACACGGTGCGCGCTGAGGTCGAGGCCGCGCTTTCCATGGTCGGCATGTCGTCCTTCGCGAGCCGCTATCCGCGCGAGCTTTCCGGCGGCCAGCAGCAGCGCGTCGCGATCGCGCGGGCGCTCGCGATCCGCCCGGAGCTGCTCCTGCTCGATGAGCCACTTTCGGCGCTCGATGCGCAGATCCGCCAATCCATGCTCGAAGAGCTGGCCCGCCTGCACCGGAGCCTGCCGGCGCTCACCGTGCTCTATGTCACACACGACCAGACCGAAGCGCTCACGCTCGCCGATCGCATCGCCATCCTGCGGGACGGAAAACTCGTCGCACTCGGCCCCTCGCGCGAGCTTTATCAGCGGCCGCCCAATCGTTTCGCGGCCGAGTTCCTGGGGCGGGCCAATCTGCTCTCCGTCATCCTGGACACGCCCGAGGCCGGCGAGGACAACGCCACTGTCCGTTTCGGCGCCACGCAGCTCCGCGCGCGTGCCAGGGCAGGCATCGCCGCTTCAACCTCCTGCCTGCTCTGCATCCGCCCGCACGATCTCTCCCTCACGGCGCGTGAGCCGGGCGCGAACAGCCTGGCCGCGCGCGTCCGGGAGGTGCGATGGAAGGGGGAGCTGCACGATATCGCGCTCGAAGCGGAAGGGCAGGCGCTCCGGCTGACCACGGCGCCGCTGCGGAGACCGCCGGAGCCCGGAACGATGCTCTCCCTTTATTTTTCCGCCGCCGATGCGACGCTCATTCCCGAGTCCTGAGTTGCCATATGAGTGATCTTGCCGTCGGGAAGACGCGGCCCCGGCGTCTCAATGTCCCGGGGCTCTCCGCCGCGCTGCCGCTCGCGGTGCTCGGTATCCTCTTCTTCTACCCGCTCGCGCTCATCATCGCGCAATCCTTCGCCACCGGCCACGGAACGCCGGTGTTCGCGAACTATATTTCGGTGCTGGGCACGGCGCTCTTCCGCAACGCGCTCTTTCACACGATCACCATCACGCTCGCCGCGAGCCTCGGCTGCATCGCGCTCGGCTTCACCCTCTCGGTCGTCATCGCCTTTGTCCCTTTTCCCGGCGCGCGGCTCTTCGCCCGCGCGATCGAGACCTTCATCGCCCTGCCGACCTTCCTCGTCGCCCTCGCCTTCACCTTCATTTACGGCTCGGCTGGAATCCTCAATGGCGCGGTGATGAAGCTCTTCGGCCTCACCCTGCCGCCGATCGATTTCCTCTATTCCGCCTGGGGCGTCATCCTCGCCGAAATCACGGTCTATACGCCTTTCGTGATGCGCCCATTGCTCGCCGCCTTCTCGCTGATCGAAGCCTCGCAGATCGAGGTTGCAAGCATTCTCGGCGCCGGCTGGTTCCGCATCCTGCGCCAGATCATCCTGCCGGCCGCGCTGCCGGCGCTGATGGCCGGCGGCAGCCTCTGTCTCCTCCTCACTACCAACGAATTCGGCATCGTGCTCTTCATCGGCGCCAAGGGCGTCGAGACCCTGCCGCTGCTCGTTTACGACAAGGCGATTCAGGAGTTCGACTACGCTTCGGCCTGCGTGCTCGCCACCATCAATATCGCGCTCTCGCTCGGCCTCTATGCGCTCTATCGCAGCGCGCTCGCCTGGTTCAGCCGTGCTGGCCTGGTCTAGATCGGGCCGCGCGAGCGCCTGGCTCCTCTTCCTGGTGCTCGCGGGCGTGATCTACGGCCTGCCCGCCGCGGTCATCCTGCTCGCAAGCCTCACCGGCCAGTGGAATGGCGTCCTGCCCTCCCAACTCACCTTTGCCCACTACGGCGCCGCCGTCTCAGGCGCCTCGGGCGCGGCGCTGCGCACCAGCCTCGTGACAGGAGTCTGCGCGAGCCTGCTCGCGCTGCTGAACGGAACGGCGGCCGCCCTCGCGCTCCGCCGCCTTGGCGGGCCGCCACGCCGCATTCTTGAAGCCATCTTCTTTCTCCCGAGCGCCATGCCCTCGGTCTCGGTCGGGCTCGGGCTGTTGGTCGCTTTCAGCCGCCCACCGATCCTGCTCAACGGCACGATCGCCATCGTCTTCGCCGCCCACTTCGTCCTGATCTCAGCCTTCACCTTCGGCAGCATCACCGCCGGCCTCGCGCGCATCCCGGCGGATTGCGAGCAGGTCGCGGAAAGCCTCGGCGCAGCCCCCGGCTACCTCCTGCGAACGGTCACGCTTCCGCTCCTGCTACCCTATCTCACCGCCTCGTTCAGCCTGAGCTTCGCGCTCTCGATGGGCGAGCTCGGCGCCACCGTGATGGTCTATCCACCTGGCTGGGTGACGCTGCCGGTCCAGATCTTCGGGCTCAGCGACCGCGGAGACGTCTTCCCCGCCGCTGCTCTCACCGTGCTGCTCGCCGCCAG
>JASHVY010000396.1 GCA_030044345.1 Acetobacteraceae bacterium
TTTTGCTTTCTCGATCAATTTGATGGCTTCCCTTTGGGCTTTGGCGGATCAGAGCAGCGATCCAGCAAAGCCCCTGGATCGGAATCATGACAATTTTTGGCTGTCGCACTGCGGCTGCGGTTCTTTTTTGTGATCTATCGCAGGATTTGACGGATCCGCGGGACGATGTTGCGAGTGTCGTATTTTTTTGAAGATCGAGATCGAAAGAAAGCGCTGTTTCCAGGCAATGCGCATGATCGAAAATAACTGAATTTTCCGTTCGATCGGAATTCTTGTCAGGAGTTTTTCAACGGATTTATCGATCGTAGCATGCGCAGCAATGAACAAACTTTGACATTGATAGGTAACACACTCTTCCTATAGTGAATGGTAAAGCCCGTCTCCGGCGCCACCACGGATGGCAACCAGTGGCTCGGAGCGCTTTCAAAGGGGCGCAATGTGCGCAACCTTATCAGGGCACAAAGAAGACTCAGGGTACAAAGTAGACGGGGCGAATGCATGGCGGGTGTCGGGGCAGTGGAAATGGCCAATCCAGGCGAAGGCACGAAACTCTTCGCTCCTGGATCGATCCACGGATCCCGGTCCTGAGCCTGATTCCGGAAGTCATTGAAGGAATCCTCCTTCGGTCGCGCGAATATCCGCAGACCTGATGCGTCCATGAGAGGAGACTCTGACCCTCCATGCCGAGTGCCAGCCAATTGACCCCGTCTGCAGGCCGCACAACAGATATCAAGACGAAAGATATCAAGGCTGGGCCCGCCGCTCCGGCGAAAGCGGCGCGCGTTGCCACAACCGGCAAAAAGGATGTGCCTCTCGAGGCGGTACGCGGCCTCGCGGCCATCACCGTGCTCCTATGGCACACGATGCTCGGCTTTTTCCCCCAATGGTCAGGCGCTTTTCCCGACCATTGGCCGCAGAAGGCAGCGCTCACCGGTCAGATATGGTTCGGCCTCATCGACGGTACCGCAGCGGTCACACTTTTCTTCGTCCTGTCGGGATTCGTGCTGACGCGGCGCTTTCTCTTGTCCGGTGATCAACAGATCATTTTGCGTGGGGCGGTCAAACGCTGGCCGCGCCTTGCCGGACCCGTTCTGATGAGCGTCCTGGTCTCCTGGCTGCTGTTCAGGTTCGGCGCTTATCATTTTGCGGAGGGCGGTGCCGCCACGGGTTCACCGTGGCTTTCGAAATTCGCCGCCGCCTCCGAAGTGCCTTACAGACCCGCTTTGTGGGATGCCCTTCGCCAAGGCGTCTACGCGACTTTCTTCCGGGGAGATTCCTATTACGATACCAGCTTGTGGACGATGCGATACGAGTTCATCGGCAGCTTCATCGCCTTCGGGCTCGCATTGCTGCTCGCGCTGCTCCCAAAAGAGACGAAGCCCCTGCGTCTGGCGATGCTCGCCGTGATGCTGCTGCTCTGCTATTCCGCATCTCCCCTCTATGCAGCGTTTCCGGCGGGCGTCGCTCTTGCGGCGTTCCTGCCGGAAGGACGGGGCCGGCTTTCCGGTTGGGCGGCGGGAGGATTGATCCTCATCGCGATCTATCTCTTCGGGTACACGGGCGCGAAGGCCGGCGCTTTCGTTCCGGCGGCCTGGATTCTCAGAACACATGGAACGGCGGCCCAAATTCTTGCCAGCATGCTGGTCATCACGGCGGTTGAGCTTGCGCCGGATGGCTTCCGGCGCCCCTTGTCCAGTCGTTTCGCCGAGCTTCTCGGAACGCTTTCCTTCCCGCTTTATCTCATTCATGTGCTCGTTCTCTGTTCGCTCGGCTGTGTCGTGCTGATCTGGGCCAGGACATGGGCAACCGGTGCCTATCCGAACGTCGTTGCCGGCGCGGTGACCATCGTTGCCTCCGTCCTGGCTTCCATACCTTTGGTGATGTTCAATGAGCGTTGGGTCGTGCGCGTGAACAGGGCGACGAATCGGCTGTTGCTGTTCTCCGCGCGCTCCATCAATGCGGCTTCCGCGGAAGCTTCGCTGCTCCGCTGAAATTCGTTCCGAGAGTTGGGGCGGATTACGCCTCGACGATCTCGGCCGCGCGAAACCCTTGAGCGAACAGGGCCGCGCGGAGATCTGAAAAATCGATCCGTGCGCGCGAAGCTGCCGCCACCAGGGGCTTGGCGTGGAATGCGATGCCGAGGCCCGCCTCCATCAGCATCGGCAGATCGTTTGCTCCGTCTCCGATTGCAAGTGTCGCAGAGAGCGGCAGGTCGTGCTCCGCCGCAAGCTCCCTGAGCGCGGCGAGCTTGGCATCCCGATCGAGGATCGGTTCCGCCACGGCGCCGCTCAGCACGCGCCCATCATGCAAAAGCACATTGGCGCGATGGACGCTGAACCCGAGCGTGGTCGCGACCCGCCCTGTGAACCAGGTGAATCCCCCGGAAACGAGCGCCGTCACCGCGCCATGCGCCCGCATCGTCGCCACCAGCGCATGTGCGCCCGGGGTAAAGCCGAGCGCCTGCCAGGTCTCCTCGAGCGCGGCCACGGAAAGTCCCTTGAGCATCGCCACCCTTCGGCGCAGACCCTCACGGAAATCGATCTCGCCGTTCATGCCGGCGCGGGTGATCTCGGCGACCTCCGCCTTGAGCCCGGCATGAGCCGCAAGCTCGTCGAGCGTTTCGGCAGTGACGATGGTGCTGTCCATATCCGCAAGCAGGAGCTTCTTGCGCCGGCCCGCCGCCTGGGTCGCAATCGCGTCGATCGCCGCCCCTTCCAGGGCGGCCCGCACGAAGGCGAGGTCGGGCGCTTCGGCGCAGGCAATCTCGACGGCCTCGCCCGGTGAAAGCACGGTGATTGTGCCGCCGCCGAGCCCCTCGCGCACGCGCGCGATCGCCGCCCCCGAAAGGGTGGTGGCACGACGATCGGCGATCAGGGTGAGCATATGAGCCATCTGGAGTCCTCGGCGGCGCGGACCCTGGCAGCGGGGACGAAACGAAGCAAGGCACGAGAAGATATCGAAGGAAGTCCCCGGGAGGCTCTCATCGTCGCCGGCCCGACCGCTTCGGGCAAATCGACGCTTGCCGCCGTGCTCGCCGAGCAGCTCTGCGGCACGATCATCAATGCCGACGCGATGCAGCTCTATCGCGAGCTTCGCATCCTCACCGCGCGGCCGACAGAGGCGGAGGAAGCGCGCCTGCCACACCGCCTCTATGGCGTGCGGCCGGCCGCCGAGCCGGCCTCCGCGGCCTGGTGGCGCGAAGCGGCGCTCGCCGCCATGGCGGAGGCAAGCGAGGCCGGGCGGCTCCCGATCCTTTGCGGCGGCAGCGGGCTCTATCTCGCTTCGTTGATTGACGGGCTCTCGGAAATACCCGCGATCGCGCCCCCGGCGCGGGCCGAGGCTCGTGCGCTGCTCGCCGCCCTCGGCCCGGCCGGCCTGCATGCCCGTCTTGCCGAGGTCGATCCGGTGACCGCGGCGCGGCTGCGTCCGACCGATTCCCAGCGTCTTGCCCGCGCCTTCGAAGTCTGGCTTTCGACCGGTCGAGGCCTCGCGGCCTGGCAGGCCAATGGATTGGATGCGGCCCATTCATGGCATTTCAGTGCAATCCTGCTCGATCCGCCTCGGGCAGCGCTGCGCGAGGCGATCGCCCGCCGGTTCGCGGGGATGCTCGCGGCCGGCGCGCTCGAGGAGGTACGGGCGCTGCTCGCCCTCGGGCTCGACCCCAGCCTGCCGGCGCTCCGCGCCCATGGCGTGCCGGAGCTCTCCGCCCATCTCGCCGGCACGCTCGATCTCCCGGAAGCTGCGTCTCGCGCGGTGCTCGTCACCGGCCAGTACGCGAAGCGCCAGAGCACCTGGTTCCGCCATCATGCGCTGGCCGTTCCGGCACGGACGCATATGATCCATGCGCGAATCGCAAGTGAAGCGCAATTTTCGCAAAGAGAACTCTCCGATCTGGTCACTTTCATTCAAAACGCGGGTTGACGGCCGTTCCGGGCAAGGCCTAATGATCCCGGCTCCGGATCCTGCCCGCGCCTTCGCGGAGGCGGGGGGAGAGGCGTCTCTAAAAATATGACGACCCCGTCTGCGTGCCGTGCTTCAAGTCAACAGACAGAAGACGGCGCCCGGGCGGATATCCTGAGGAAAGATTGGGCATGGTGACGGCACCAGAGAAACCGGGGGCGGAAGTCCTGCTGCAAGCGCTCAAGGAGCAGGGTGTCGAAGTCATCTTCGGCTATCCCGGCGGCGCCGTGCTTCCGATCTATGACGCGCTCTTTCGCCAGAACGCGATCCGCCACGTCCTCGTGCGCCACGAGCAGGGTGCCGTGCATGCCGCCGAAGGCTATGCCCGCTCGACGGGGCGGGTCGGCGTCGTGCTCGTCACCAGCGGCCCGGGGGCGACCAATGCCGTCACCGGGCTCGTCGATGCGCTGATGGATTCGATTCCGGTGGTCTGCCTCACCGGCCAGGTGCCGACGCATCTCATCGGCAATGATGCTTTCCAGGAGGCCGACACCACCGGCATCACCCGCCCGGCCACCAAGCACAATTATCTCGTCAAGCGGCCGGAGGATCTCGCCCGCATCGTGCATGAGGCCTTTCTCGTCGCCCGCTCCGGCCGGCCCGGCCCGGTGGTGATCGACCTGCCGAAGGACATCATGATCAACAAGGCGCCCTATGCGCCGCCGCTGTCGGACGGCCATCCGAGCTACCGCCCGCGCACCGAGCCCGACCCGGCTGCGATCGCCCGCGCCGTTGCCATCCTCAAGGCGGCGAAGCAGCCCATCGTCTATAGCGGCGGCGGGGTCATCAACAGCGGCGAGGAAGCCGCCCAGCTTCTGAACCGCTTCATCCGCCTCGCCGGCTTTCCCTGCACCTCGACCCTGATGGGCCTGGGCGCCTTTCCGGCGGCCGACCCGCGCTTCCTTGGTATGCTCGGCATGCATGGCACCTATGAGGCCAATCTCGCCATGCACGGGGCGGATGCGATGCTGGCGATCGGCGCGCGGTTCGATGATCGCGTGACCGGGCGGCTCAATGCTTTCAGCCCGAACGCACGAAAAATCCACGCCGATATCGATCCCTCCAGCATCAACAAGAATGTGCCGGTCGAGGTGCCGATCATCGGCGATGCCGGCCGCGTGCTGGCGGCGCTGATTGCGGCGTGGGAGGCGGACACCACCGCGCCGGATCGCGAGGCGCTCGCCGCCTGGTGGCGCCAGATCGATGAATGGCGCGCGAAGGAATGCCTGCGCTTCACGCAGGATCCGGCGCCGGGCGCGTTGATCAAGCCGCAGCATGCCATTCGCCGCCTCTACGAGATCACGCAGGAACTCGGCCGCGAGGTCTTCATCACCACCGAGGTCGGCCAGCACCAGATGTGGGCCGCGCAGCATTTCCGCTTCGAGCGGCCGCGCCACTGGATGACCTCGGGCGGCCTCGGCACCATGGGTTACGGGCTGCCGGCCGCGATCGGCGTGCAGATCGCCCATCCCGAGGGCCTCGTCATCGATATTGCCGGCGAGGCGAGCATCCTGATGAACATCCAGGAGATGA
>JASHVY010000397.1 GCA_030044345.1 Acetobacteraceae bacterium
GGCCTGGCGGTCGGCTCGTCATCATCACCATGGCGCTCGATGCGGATGGCGGGTTCGGTTATCGGCCATTGCTCGAGGCTACCTACGCTGCGCTGACGGACATGGTGGCGGATGGATTCGTTCGCGACGACGAAGTGCTGCGGATGGCGATCCCCACTGTCGCCCGCAGCCGGGCGGACTTCACCGCGCCTTTCGCAGCGGAGGGGCGCTTCTCCGGGCTCGCGATCGAGACGTTGGAGATATTCCACGGAGAAGACAGGCTCTGGGCCGAATTCGAGCGGAGCCGTGATGCCCGGGCATTCGGCGCCTGCTGGGCATCCTTCATGCGGGCCGCGGTCGTCCCGACGCTGGCGGCCGAGCTGGATGGCGGCCACGATGATCCGCGTGCCGCCGCCTTCATCGCGCGGATGGAAAGCAGTGTGGCGCGGCGCATGGAAGCGCTACCGGAGCGGATGGTGATACCGCTCGCCAAGATGACACTGCTCAAGGAGGGCTGACCGGCCCGGGCCCTGATATAGAAGGGCCTCCAGGGAGGGCCCTCATGCGCATCGCACCCGTCTTTCTCTTCGATCTCGACGGCACGCTCGTGGATAGCGTCTATCAGCATGTTCTCGCCTGGAAGGAGGCGCTCGATGCCGAGGGCATCGCGCTCTCCGTCTGGCGCATTCATCGCCGGATCGGCATGAGCGGCGGGCTCTTCATGAACCAGCTTCTGCGCGAGACCGGCCTCGAGATCAGCCATGAGCGGCGCGAGCGGCTCCGTTTCGGGCATACCGCCGCCTATCGCCGGATGGCTGGCAGCGTCCGTCCGCTGCCCGGGGCGCGCGAGGTGCTGGCCTGGCTCACCGAGGCGGAGATTCCCTGGGCGATTGCGACCAGCGGGCGAATGGAAACGGCGGCACCCAATCTCGCCGCGCTCGGCGTCGATCCCGGCCGCTCGGTGGTCGTCACGCGCGATCAGGTCGAGCGTGCCAAGCCGGACCCCGATCTCTTCATCGCGGCCGCCGAGCGGCTTGGCGCCTCGCCGGAGCGTGCCGTGGTAATCGGGGACAGCATCTGGGACATGCTCGCCGCGATCCGCTGCCGGGCGCTCGGCGTCGGGTTGATGAGCGGCGGCTATGGCGTGGCCGAACTGCAGCAGGCGGGGGCCTGCCGCGTCTATGACGACCCGGCGGACCTGCTCAACCATATCGACGAGATCGGCGGCCGACGCTGAGGGGGCGCAAGACTTGTTCGCGGTGGTCGAGGCTCCGCCCAGCCTGCGCGTGAAGGAGGGCAGGCGCAGCGATTTGTCCGATCCCACAATGCGCACCGTGTCGACGTGCAGCGGGTCGATCTCCAGCTTCTTCTTGGTCTTCGATCCCCGCTGCTCGGCGGCGACGATGCGATAGCCGATCGGAGGCAGAGCGCCGTTCCAGAAGCTCTGGCGAGCATTCTCGTTCATCGCCCGCAGGACGTGCTTAGCGTTCTCCTTGGACTGGTTTCGTCGAACAGCACCATGATCTGCCGCATCATGACGTGCATGGGGTCATCGCTCATCTCCTGGGTGATGGAGACGAGCTTCACGCCGTTCTTGGCGAGCTTCCGGACGCAGAGCTCAAGCTCGAAGTGGTCGCGGAAGAAGCGGCTGAAGGAATGGACCACGACCACATCGAACGACGCGGACTTGTTGGTCCCCGCCTCGATCATCCGCTGAAACTCGGGGCGACGGTCGTTGGTGGCGAAGCGTCCGCCTCGATGAAGGTCTCGACCAATTCGTAGTCGCCTGAAGCGCAATAGGCTTCGCCTTGCCGCTTCTGATCGGGGATGGAGATATCATGCTCGGCCTGCCGCGCTGCCGAGACGCGCAGATAGAGGGCGGCGCGCAGCGGCACGATCATGGCGTATGTCTCCTTCTCAAGTCATCGGCACGGCCCGAACAGCGCATCGAAGAGATTGCCGAACCACGCCTCGAACACGTCCACCTCGGCCTCCGTGACCGGAATATGCTCGGGCCAATCGTCGATGACGGTCCAGGTCGAGAGGGTGTGGTTCGACGGACGGCCCGGAAACGGTCAAGGATGGCCGAGCAATGCTTCAAGCTGCTCAGATGCGGTCGGCGGTCGTTCCTTGCGAAGTCCGACCATTGATCCAGAATCGCCGAACGAAGCCATTGAAAGAATAGCTTTTTTCTATGCTGGAGCCCTCTGTGCGTCGTGGCGCAAAAATACTGACGCGCGTCGGCGCGAGGGGGGCGGAAACAGCGTAGGGGTGGAAGCAATCATCACGCCGCGTGCAAAGCCTTTTGCACCGCCTTGGGGGCTCGGTCGATGACCAGGAGATAGGCGCGCGTCGGCCCTTCCGGCTGCCGCGATCCTTGTTCCCAATGACGCAACGTGTTGACGCTGAACCCGAACCGGCCGGCGAACTCTTCCTGCGTCATGTCCAGGCGCGCACGGATCGCCTTCACGTCGATCTTCTCCGGCACATGGATGCGATAGGCGCCCTCGTCCGCCTTGCCTTCGGCGTAGGCCACCGCTTCCTTGAGGCCGCGCCGGATGCTGTCGGCAATCTTGCTCATGATTTTCTCCTCTTGAATGCCTCTTGAATGCCTCGACCAACAGCGCCGTGAGTTGCCGGAAGTCGTTGCGGTCCTGCTGGCTCAAATCGGCCCGCTCGTTCTTGGCGAAGGCGGTCAGGGCGAAGAGCGGCATCCTGGCGTCATGGTGGAAGTAGATCACCCGCGCGCCGCCACGCTTGCTCCGACCTTCCAATCCCCATCGCAGCTTCCGCACGCCGCCCGTTCCGGGGATCAAGTCGCCAGCGGTTGGATTGTAGGCGAGATAATCCACCAGAAGCGCCCGTTCCTCGTCGCTCATGAACTTGCGGGTTGCCGACAGAAATTCCGGCGTTTCCACAACGCTGATCGGAACCGTTCGAGTCATGGCGGACACTACTCCAATGGATCAGTCTCTGCAACTGAAAAAGTAATCCAATGAGTCAGGGAACGCTCCGCCGCCCGCGCGTCGGCATTGGAGTGCTTCCACACTCCCAATCATCCTTACCTGCATGGGAAGCCGCCGCTGGGCCAAGGACAGCCCGTCAAGGCCATAAGCTGCGCAGCGGTGGGGCGAAGTGCCAGCCTTAACGGGCGACATCAGCGTCGTGCGCGACAACGCCAAACAACTGAAATTCAAGCCCGATTCAACCGGGTTTGCGTAGTTGAGGGCATTTCGTCATAGGGCTATAGCGTAAACGTAGTTCTCGTCATCGCCTGTCGCAGCGCTCCAGCAATGCAGGACGCTCCCAGGGCGTTCTGCATTGCTGCACGCTTGGCTTGTTGCCGGGTTGCGGACGAAGATTTTTGAAGCCGACCCGTTTTTGGAATATCTTTGGACGTGCGGGTCGCGACGATGGTGGAGAATCCGGGGCTGAAACCCTTCCGCGAGCCGTTTTGGGCAATATCTCCATGCAGGCTGTTGCGCCGGAAAGTTCACAAGGCATGTCCGAATCATTCGTCGTTGCGCTGGAGACGGAGACATCACCCTCGTCGCTCGCTCCCTCGGCGGAGCTGATTGCCAGCGTGGTGGACGACGGTATCCGCCGATATGTGGCGGCGCGGCGGCAACTTGTGCCGGATTTCGTTGCCCGCCATTTCAGCCTGCGCGGCAGTCTTGCGATCCATCACAGAGCGTTCGGGTTCGATCTCCTGCGCGCTCCGGCCAACCTTCTGCTCATTGGACCGCATGCAGGAATGAAAGCGGCCGGGTTGCTTGCCGACAAGCTCGGACGCCACCGGATCGCGCGCAGCCTGGAGGCACGGAACCTCCTGCTCTCCACCGACGTTGCCCGGGAGATCGAATGGCTCGTATTGGCCGAGCTCCTCGGGCTCCCCTGCCGGCAGGAAGGTCGTGAGTCGCGTTGCGATGCCCTCACCGAGACAATTCTCGACGATCCGCGGCTTGCGGGCCTGGTGGAGCAACAATTGTGCGCCATCGGGAGGCGGGCGGACGAGCCTGCATTCCGCGCGCGACTCATCGAGACGATGGCGAGCTACGCAGCCACCCGGGCCGCAGCTTCGGACATCACCACCTCGCTGCTCACGCTCAGTTCGGGAGCGCTGGTGCTCAAGCAGCTTACGCCCGGTGCGGTGATGCTGGGACCGGCGCTCGCAGCTCTGATTGCCCAGCAATCGGCCATCTCCGCTTTTCCCCTGGGCACCGGTTTTGGCGCGTTCTGGTACGCCATGTTCCCGGTTTCTCCGCCAGCGATGCTGGTGGCGGGGCTGACCGGCACATTGATGATCATCCTTTCGTGCGTCGCCGCCTTCGCCGGAGTGATCACGGATCCGGTCCAGCATCGTCTGGGTCTGCACGCACGCCGTCTCAACCGCCTGCTCGATGCCCTCGAGCGCCAGATGCTGGACCCCGCTGCGCCAGCCTACCGGGTGCATGACCACTATGTGGCCCGGCTGCTCAACATCTTCGACCTGCTCGGCTCCGCCTATCGTCTCGTGCACGGGTGAAAAGATCTCGCGATGGAGAAGTACGAATGCGGGTCGTCGGGCTGCTTTTGATGCTGATCCCGTTGCTTTCGGCTTGCGCGGTTTCGCCGCCAACGCGTGCGGATGAGGCCGCAACGCCCGCGCCCGGAACGTTCAATGTCCATATGGGAGGAAGCAGCGAGTTCCTGGTTGGGACGCACTGAAGGCAGGGAGAGCATGCAAAACCGTGAGGCGTCGGGTGGCCGATCATGCATCCGAGTGCTTTGCGGTCCCTGCCGGCGTCAGCGTTGCGCCGGCCCGTCCTCCCCGGTGTCGAGCTCAGCGAGCGTCTGACGGGCGAGCTGGCGCAGCGTCGGGGTGTTGGCCAGCGCCAGGGCTTGGCGCAGCCAGGGGCGGGCGGAGCTTGCATCGCCCTGCGCGGCGGCGCTCTGCGCGGCGCGGATATAGAGGTCCGCGGCTTCGGTCGTGTCACCCGCCTCGGCCGCGGCTTCCCCTTCCACGGCCAGCGCCCGCGCCATGCCCCGATAATCGAGGTCGGTGCGCCTGAGGTCCGCAGCCCGGGCCGCCTCGCTCCCGGCGAGCGTGAACTGGCCGTTGCGCAGGTCCCGCCGCGCCGCAAGCTCGAAGGCATCGGCGCTCTCCTCCGAATTCGCGGGATGCGCGAGCTTGGCCAGCGCGGCGTCGAGTCCCGCCTGATCGCCGCTCTCGTCCGCGATCAGGCCGCGCAGGAAGGCGGCACCCGCTGCCGCCGAGGGGTCGTTGCCGAGCTCCACCTCCGCCGCCAGGCTGTCGGCCTGCGGCTTGTCTCCGATCCGATAAAGCGCGGTTGCCTCGACCAGGATCAGGGCAGGAAACGGGGCGACCCCGCGCCTTTTGAGTTCAATGCGTGTCATCCGGGCAGAGGCGAGCGCATCCTTCGGCCGGTTGGCGGCGAGCTCCGCAACGGCGAGGTCGTAGCCGTAATCCCCGATCGCCCCGGCATCGTCCCGCGCCTCCGCCTGTTCCAGGGCCTGCTCGTACTGCGCCGCGGCCTCGCTCGGCCGCTGCAGCGTGAAAGCGAGGTTGCCCGCCTCCGATTCGCGTTGCAGGACCGTATCCTGCGGCCGCGCGGGCTGGGGTGACGCTCCGCCACAGCCCGAAAGCAGCACGCTCGCCACGAAAGCTGCGGCGCGAACGGATTTCACGGCTCGATCTGGCTCGCCGGCAGGCGTCTCTGCTCCGGCTGAGGACGACCCCCGCCGCCAAGCAGCCACAAGCTGCGCAACTGCGTCACCAGCCGCTGCAAATCCGCGGAGGTGGTCTGGGTTTGCGTGAGCAAAGCGGGCAGATCGGCGGAGGCGCCGGCAAGGTTGCGCATGATCGTCGGCAATTGCGGCGCGGCCAAGGCAAGCTCGCGCGTCGCCGATTGCAGATTGGCGAGCAGCAGATCGGCGCGGCGCAGCAGCTCGGGCGCGCCCTCCTGCGCTGAGGCCGTGCGTTGAGCGAGCTCATCGAGCGTCTTGGCGGCATCGCTCAGCCGCCGGATCGCCGGGGAGAGGCCCGCGACCTGCTGCTCGGCCTCGTGGGCCAGGGTATCGTCGGTCAGCAGCCGGCCGATGGTGCCCTGCCCTTTTTCCAGGCCGGTCGTGAGCGCAGCCAGCGCATCCATC
>JASHVY010000398.1 GCA_030044345.1 Acetobacteraceae bacterium
GGATTCGCGTGAGTTTCTTTCACGTATTCTATGACGATTATTCGATTGTTGATAGCAAAAACAACGCCAAAATACGAGGGCAGAATGAAACAGCGGGAGAAAAAAGACGGAAGGTCATCCCGCTCGGTTGTGAGGAGAATGGCGATGAACCCGCTCGCGATCGCAGGCCGACCCGCCCATCCATCCCGGCCAATCCACGCAGCTCTTGCCGTCTTCAGGAGCTTGAGCGATCGGGCGGCAGCCTGGCGGAAGCGTCAGCGCGAACGTGCGGAGCTGCTTGCCCTTGACGACGCCGCGCTCAAGGATCTTGGAATCAGCCGCGCCCAGGCACATTTCGAGCACGGCAGGCCCTTTTGGCGTGATTAGAATGGTTTGCATGCGCATGGGCCAACGCGACCCGTTCTAGTGGCCTCCGCCTGTCCTGTTCACGAGGTCGTTGTAAAGACCGCCTCCGGCGAGGCCGGACGCCGCCCAGGCTCCGGAACCGACGCCGAAATCACCGCCGACGGCATCGGTCGCCAAGGTCTCCTCTCCATAAGGGGGTCCGCCCGCACCCGCCGATGGGCCGGACAACGCAGCGCCGTTGCAGCCGGCCAGCGAGACCAGCATCACCAGCGCCACCAAAGCGCGCTTGCTCATCGCTCCTGCCCTCCCGCTAGATTACACCAGATTACATGGGCTTGGCGCAGGGATAGGTCTGCGCCAGATAAGTGAACAGGCCATCGATCGCCGGCTGATCCAGCCGCGAGGGTTGCGCATCCGCCCAGGCCGCGAAGGAAGCCATCACCTGCTTATGTTTCGGAGGCGGCGAGGGAATGCAGAACATCACATGCGCGTTTTTCTGCTTTTCATGCGCCATCTCGACGATGACCGCCCCTTCCACGTAGCCGTGGCAGAAGCCGACCTCGGCCATCATCATCGGATCGCTCTTGGGGGCCATGCAGATGGTCAGCAGATCGCGAACCGTTTTCGGTGGAAAATTCGAGGCTGTGACCGCCGCCAGGGCCGCACCGGCCGAGCCGACCGAGAGCACGATGCCGAGCGCAACGATTCTGAGTTTCATGGGTCCCTCCCTGGCGCGTCCCTTGGCACATCCCCTGGCGCGTCCACCCCCGCGGCAATGGGTAGCCCGATCGGACCCGCCCGATCCACAAATATCGGCCGCACCCGCAGGTTCCGCCGGCGCCGGAGAGGGGGTGCGCTATTTCGGTGGCGCCGGCTCAGCCGGCAGCGTGCCCGTCTGCGGCTCCCTCGCGCTCTCCGGCCGCGGAGGGGCCTTGGGCGGCTCGCGTGGCGTGGAGGGGCCAGTGACAACATCGAAGTCGAACGGGGAAGAATTCATGCGAACCTCCTTCGGGCTGGGAGGCCGCTCCACCGATGGCGGGAATTTCGCGGAATGACACCAGAAACACGAAAGCCGCCTGGGTGGGGCGGCTTCGGATCTCGTTTCTAAAGATACACGATCCTAGGCCGCCGGGCTGTACCAGCGGTACCAAAATCGTGCGGCGGCGGATCGTATCGGTGCCATTGCCTGTCCTCTAGCGCGCGGGGTGGCGTGGGGTCAACCCCACCATCCTATTCCCACGCCCTTGGCAGCAGCGTGCCGCAATGGCAGAAAGCAACTCCGTGCCGGGATGAGTTTTGCCCGCCAGGGTTGGCGTCAATCCGGCCGGGTGACGCGCGAGCTGCTCCTATGTCCCATATCGTCACGACGAAGGCCCCCGATCGCCCTTGACCCTCGGCCGGATCCCTGGACTCCGACACCTTCCCGAACCGCTTCTCGCGCTCGTGCTGATCTTTGCCGTCATGAGCGCCTGCTGGCCCCGTGCCAAGGTCCAGCCCTTCACGGCCTTCGACCAGCCTTTCTATCTCGGCATCGCCTACGATATCGGCCATTACGGCCGCTTCACGAGTGGCTATTTCTTCGATCGGGATCTGCCCGATGCGAAGCGCCCTTCGGCGATGCGCTTCACCCCGCTTTATCCCACGCTGCTGGCCGGTCTCGCCGCGCTCGATCCGCCTTTCTCCCGGGCGATGCGCTGCCTTGTGCATTCCCGTGGAAAGGACCCGGCCTGCCGACGCGACGCGCTTCTGCCACGCCTGCTGCAATTCCTCATGCTTGGCCTGGTTTATTTTCTCATCTGGAAGATAGCACTCCAGGTGAGCAGCTCGCGGCGCACGGGTTGGATCGCGCTCGTGCTCGCCCTCATCACCGCGCCGGAGCTTCTCGGCTATGTGAATTACATGATGACCGAGATCACCGCGCTGACACTGGCGACCGCCGCGACCGCCGCATCCGTGCGCGGACTGGCGAAACCGCGCGGTGCGTGGTGGCTCGCCCTGGGCGGCGCGCTTGCCGGCCTTGCCGCCCTGACACGGCCGGCTTTTTTCTACGTTTTTCTCGTTTGTGCCGTGGCCGGCTTCGTGATCGCGACATGCCATCGCATGCGCGCGGCCGGATTGCGGCGTGCCCTCGCCTTCGCGCTTGCGGGAGCGGTGGTCATCGCCCCATGGATCATCCGCAACGCGGTCGTTCTGCACGATGCACGCCTCACCGCCGGCTATGGGCCGGATGTCCTCGTCCAGCGCGTCGCTTTCGATGAAATGAGCTGGGCGGAGTACCGCCTCTCCTTCCTTTGCTGGCTGCCGGACGGCAATGGGATGGGAAGCCTGCTGTTCGGGGAAGGTGCCTGCCATCGCTTCCAATGGTCGGATCGGCCAGACAATTTCTATGCGATCGGCAACGGCCCTTTGAAGGACGAGGTGGCCGCCGCGGCAGGCGGGTGGTCGCATGTGCTGCCCTATCTCCTGCACAATGAGATCCTGCCTCATTTCTTCAAGTTTTCGATGGTGACGATCTCGCTCGCCCTGCGCGGGGCCTGGATCCATCGCTATTGGGGCCTGATCCTGGCGCCGATCTGTTTCTTCTTCACCTGGCGCGCGATCCGCCGCGGCGATGCCCTGTTCCTCGTGGCAAGCCTGCCTGCTTGGTTCCTACTTCTTTTTTCAGCCGCCGTCTCGGTCAACCAGACACGCTATAATCTCGTGCTCATCTCCCCCTTCGCGCTCTCCGGCGCCATGGCGATCGAGGCCTTGTTGCGCCGCCGCATCGCGCCCCGCCCCGCGGCGGAAAACGCATCGGCGGACGGCGCTTCGGAAAACCGGTCGTTTATGTTGCAGCGTCGCACCAATTGAGTTAGCGTTGCAAAAAGTGCTGCACATGGGGGCTTGCTCCATGGCGGCAAGTTTCTGAAGGGGAGGAATGGGTCCAGGAAGGCGGTGCGGCGCGCCGTGTGCGGCGTCGCCCGATGGGGTAGCCCAAATGGGGTGGCGTTCCTTGCGGCCAAGGGTCCGCAATTTCGTACTTTTCTCGCATTCTCGAAGAGCCGGGCCCTGAACGCTTCGGCTTCGGTGTCTCACCGGTGCCGCATCGCACGCCAGATCTGCAGGATGAGAATTTCCTAGCTTGTGTGCCGATCTTCCGTGACTTGCAGAGAGTTGCAGGAAGGATGATCCCGCACCCGCTTCGATGAGGGAGAGGCACCAGCTTCGAAGCCGACGGCAAAGTCCGGTAACCGTACAACAACAATCATACAAAGGAGGAACGGATGAAAAATCGCCATTCGCTCTCGGGAAAAGCGCCGTGCAAGGCGGTCCGCGCCGCCTCCGCCATGGCCGGCACGGCGCTCACCCTCGCCCTCGCGGCCGGGCTCGCCGCCCACGCCGTTCCCGCGGCGGCGCAACCGTCCGAGAGCGGCGGAAATGTTGCCGTCGCGACGTCGCCCACCATCACCACCGATGTCAACGTGACGGATGCGATGTTGAGCGATCCGGGCGGCGCCAACTGGACCAATTCCGGGCACGGCTACACCAACGACCGTTTCTCGCCGCTCGATGAGGTCAATGCGAGCAATGTCACCAGCCTCGTCCCGGTGGCGATTGCCCAGACCGGTTTCACTGCGAGCTTCGAGACCACGCCGGTTGTCGTGAACGGCGTGATGTACGTCACGACCCCGATGGTCAACGAGAAGCAGGCCGTCATCGCGATGGACGCCGCAACGGGGCGCGAAATGTGGCGCTTCGTCTATAACGACAACCTCAACCATATCTGCTGCGGACCGGTCAATCGCGGCGTCGTCGCGGCGTACGGCAAGGTCTTCTTCGTCACGCTCGACGATCATCTGATCGCGCTCGATGCGACGACCGGCAATCAGCTTTGGTCGGACCACGTCGCCGATGCATCGATCGGCTATTCGGAGACCATGGCGCCACAGGTCTATGAAGATATGGTCATCATCGGCAGCGCCGGCGGCGAATGGGCAACCCGCGGCTTCGTCGCCGCCTACAATGCCGCGGATGGCAGAGCGATCTGGCGCTTCGACACCACGGACCCGAAATCCTGGGCAGGCGATTCCTGGAAGAAGGGCGGCTCTGCCGTCTGGACCACGCCGGCGATCGACACGGCGCGCGATCTCGTCATCTTCTCGGTCGGCAATCCCAATCCGGATCTCAACGGCAATGTGCGCTTGGGCGACAATCTCTACTCGGACTCGATCGTCGCCCTTCATGCCAAGACCGGCGCGCTCGCCTGGTACTATCAGGAAGTGCCGCACGATGTCTGGGACTATGATGCGGTCAGCAACGTCGTTCTGTTCGATACCATGGACAATGGCACGATGGTCCCGGCGGCAGGGGAAGCCGGCAAGACCGCCTGGTTCTATATCGTCAACCGGGAAACCGGCCGTCTCATCCGCAAATCCGAGGCCTTCGACCAGCAGCAGGACATGTTCGACCAGCCTACCGTCGCGGGCGTGCAAATGCTGCCCGGCGCAAATGGCGGCAGCGAATGGTCGCCGCCCGCCTATTCACCGCTTACCCATGCCGTCTATGTCCTCGGCATGAACCAGCTCATGACCTTCAAGAGCGAAGAGACGACGCCGGATATCCCCGGCCTGATCCGCCTCGGCAGCAGCTTCGCGAACGTGCCGGGCGGCGTGCAGGATGGCACGCTCACCGCGATCGACGTGAACACCGGCAAGATCGTGTGGAACCAGACATTGCCGCAGCCGATGATGGGCGGCGCGCTCGCCACCGCCGGCAA
>JASHVY010000399.1 GCA_030044345.1 Acetobacteraceae bacterium
GCTCCGCCAGAAGTCATATTGATCTTCTAAGGCCGCTCCGCTCCGGTTCTCGAAAGCCGCGCCGGTCCAGCGCCTGCGGCGCTTCCGACTCACCGCAAGCCGCATTCGCAAACAGGCTCTCGGAGGATCGCGCTTCCCGGTTTCGTATCGAAACCGGTATTGACCCCGCCTTTCCGCCCGTGCGAGGCGTTTGGGCGCGATGATTGGGCTCGGTTGCCTGCTTCCTTTCGCGCTGATGATCGTCGGTGCCCTGGTGGGCGCGGCGATGGGCGGCAGTCATGCGGGGCTGATCGGGCTGATTG
This sequence comes from Acetobacteraceae bacterium, assembly GCA_030044345.1. Classification (GTDB taxonomy): domain Bacteria; phylum Pseudomonadota; class Alphaproteobacteria; order Acetobacterales; family Acetobacteraceae; genus JAKAWQ01. The sequence continues at coordinate 303 of JASHVY010000399.1, forward strand.
CCGGCTTCGTCGTTGGAATCCTCGGCGCAGCCGGCCTGCTCTGGGGTCTGGCCCGCGCCGAGAACCGGTAAGGGGGGGCGGCCCCGCGGGGTCCCCCTCAGGGTGGGGTCTGAACCCGCGCAACCGGCAACCCGGCGGGAAAGTCACGGTCGCGGTCGCCCATCAGCGTGGCGATGGTGGGCTCGATCGCGGTGGCGATCTTTGTCATCCCCTCCGCCGTCGGGTGCAGCAGCGGCTCGGGCGGCGAGAGATATTGATCGAGGAAGAGGCTCCGGTCGAGCTTTCCGTCCTTCATGAAGAGGCTAGTGAGATCGATGAAATGCACGCTGCGGCTGCCCGCATAGATGCGGGCGAGCGCCTCGTTCGTCAGCACCGTGTTCTCGCTTACCCAGTCCGAGCGCTCGCTCGGCAGCACGCTCAGCAGCACGATTCCGGTCCCGGGCAGGTGTTCACGGAGAAGCCGCACCACCGATTCGATGCCGGGCACCGTCTCGCTGGCCGGCCAGCGCGGCAGCCCGAAATTGTTGGCGCCGATCTCCACCACCGCAACCTTCGGCGCAATGCCGTCCGCCTCGCCATTCATGATCCGCCAGATCAGGTTGGCGGTCGAATCACCGACGAAGCCGAGATTGATGGCGTCCCGCCCGCCATAGAAACGTTCCCAGACCGGGGCGAAATTCCGCCAGGCCGGTGGACCCTCCCGCTCCCAGTTCTCGGTGATGGAATCGCCGTACCAGACCAGCGTCACTTTTCGGCTGCGAAGCTCGGTTTCCTTGTCCTCGAAGCGCTGCCGCCACCAGGGCAGGTCCATCCGCGAGATCGGGGCCATCGCCAGATTGACATCCCCGGCGCGCCCGCCGGGAGCACCGCCGAGCAGAAAGAGTGCAAGCAGCGCGGCCCCCCGGATCCATCTCTTGGACTGCATCCTCGCCATGACCTCTCCGCCCCGGCTCAGCCAAGCAGCATAATGAGGCTGCCGAGCCCGAGAGCCACGCAGTACCAGGCGAAAGGTGCCAGCGCCCAGCTATCGTGGCGGCGGAAATAGCGCATCAGGAAGGCGGTGCTGGCAAAGGCGGTGATGCCGGCGGCCACCGCGGCCATCACCGAGATCCCGAAAGCACCATGCGGCACCCCTGCGTGCAGCAGCTTCGGCACTTCCAGCACGCCCGCGCCAAGGATCACCGGCGTTGCGATCAGGAAGGAGAAATGGGCGGAATCCTCATGGTCGATGCCGCAGATCAGGCCGCCCACCATCGTGGCACCCGAGCGCGAGATGCCCGGCAGGAAGGCGAGGCACTGCCAGAGTCCGATCGTGAACGCATCCCGGATCGTGATCATGTCGAGCGATCGGCGCCCGCGGCTGCGCAGCTTCTCACCGATCAGGAGCAATGCCCCATTGGCGATGAGGAAGAGCGCGGCAGCGAAAGGTGTGCCGAAGAGCCGGGCGATGAAATGCTGAAGGGCCACGCCGATGACCACCGCTGGCACCGTCGCCACCATGATGAGCAGGAAAACGCGTCGGCTCTCCTGCTTCTGGTGCGCATCGGTGAGGCCGAGCACGCCGAGCGCGATCAGCCACCATTCCTTGAAGAAATAGATCAGCAGCGCCGCGGCGGTGCCGAGATGCAGCATCACCAGGAACGGCAGGAAGATCGGCGCCGCCTGATCGAGATGCCAACCGGCGAGCGCCGGCAGAAGCACCGCATGGCCCAGGCTGCTCACCGGGAAAAGCTCGGTGGCGCCCTGCAGGGCCGCGAGCACCAGGGCTTGCAGCGCGTTCACGCCGGCCCCGAACCCAGTTGCCCCCAATTGCGTCGCCCCCAATTGCGTCGCCCCCAATTGCGTCGCCAAGGATCCATGCAGCCCTCCTTTCTTTCCTCTTTTCCCGAAATTTCCCTACCAGGACAACCGAATGTCCCGGTTCCGAAACGCCTTGTCCTGCCCCAGGGCGATAGCCGACGCTTGGGCGCTTTTTGTTTTCAGTCGCTTGGGACTCGAGCCCGTTCAGCGCCGCCGATAAAGAAGCGCGTCCGGGAATGTGGCCTCGAGGTGGTAGGCAGCGGTAAGCACGGCGTCGAGCTCGGCATAGACGGCCGGATCGCCTCCAGGGGGAGCCGCAGGGGGATTGCTGCTCGGGGGACTGCCCCCCAGAGGACTGCCCGTCAGGGGGCTGCCCCTCCGGGAACGGACGACGATGAATTCGGGTCTCTCGGCCAGGATCCGCGCGACTTCCTTCTTCGCATCGACCCCGGCGACCGGGGCCAGGCGCCCGTGCGTGAGGATCGAGGGCAGAACATAGGGGGTCGGCGGCGTGCTTGCCGTCAGCGCATAGAGGATCGGCTCGGAATCAAAGACATAGAGGCCGACCCCGCGTGGCACGCGCGCCGCGATGAGCCGTGGCGTGTCCGGATGAAGCGCGCAACCGCCCGGCCCGCAATGGAGGATGGGCTCCATGCCGGCGGCCACGGCGCGACCGGCGGCAATCGCGGGCAAAGCGAGAATCAGGGCCGCAAGCGCGGGGCGCAGGCGGATCGGCGGCAGAGCCAGGGCCGCGCCCACGCAGAGGGGCGGCAGCATCTGAAGGAAGTAATGGTCGTAGAAGAGCCGCGCCGAGATGGCGCCGACGAAGGCGC
>JASHVY010000400.1 GCA_030044345.1 Acetobacteraceae bacterium
CCTGGCCGGCACGCTCCGCACTTCTTCCGGCACGGTCGCGATGGAGTCCGAGCAGGAGAACGCGGCACGCATCATCTTCGATTTTCTCGATGCGGTGCGCACCGGCCGCCCTCCGCGCGCCTCCGGCCCCTCGGTGCTGCCGGCAATGCGCGTGCTCCAGGCCGTGCAGGATGAATGGGATGCCCGCTACGGCGCACAGGCGATTCCCGGGCGGCCCCTCGGCTGATCAATCCCCGATAAGTTTGGAGCGTGCTGATCAAAGATCATCATGCTCCCAGCGAGCTTGTTCAGTGCCCCGCCCTCAGTTGGTACCCGTCGGTCAGCGTCTGGAGGAAGGCGATGATATCCTTTTCATCCGTAGCGCTCATGGCTGGCTTGTCACCGAGCTTGCGGTCGAAGGGCGGATCGATGATGTCGACATTGGCCCAATAGCGGGCGGGGATGTCGTTATATTTCTCCATCTTTCCATCCGGCCCGCGCGGATAGATCTTGGCCGGGTCCACGTCGCGGAAATCATAGAAGTCCATGACCTGCTGAAGATTGTGATAGATGCCGTTGTGGAAGAAGACGTGTCGCGTGGCGACGTTGCGCAGCGTCGGGGTCAGGTACAGGCCGCAATATTGCGTCTGGGAAGCCATGTCCGTGCGGTATGGACCGCAGATCCCGAGGTCGAAATAGGCAGGATTGCGATTGACGGCGAGCGCCGGGTTGCGCGGCACGGCGAGCGCCTCGAACTGATGGTCGGTGAAGAGCGGTGGCAGATTGTCGGGAGTCGGCTGGTCGAGATGGCAGCCACCGCAATCGGCCTTGGCCGGATCGTTGAAGAGAACATAACCGTGCACTTCCGTCGGCGTCAGCCGTGCCTTGCCTTCGAGCCAGTAGTCGTACTTGCTGGTGTAGGGATGGAAGGCCGGATCCTCGATCTCGTAGCGGGCTACGGCGAACATGGCCTCCGAGACCATGAGCCGCGGATTGGCAAAAATCGATGGTCCGAACAATTGATTGAAGAAAGTCGCATAGGATGCACGGCGGAGCTTCGCAGCCACCGCATCGATGCTGCCGCCATCCATCTCGAAGGGGCTCAGCAGCGGAAAGAAAGCCTGGCTCTGCAATGTGTCGGCGCGACCATCCCAGAAGAGGCCACCCTGCGGAACGAGATTGGCCGCGGTGGCGGCCGTGTCCTGCGCGGTCTTCTGCGTGCGCGCGGCATTCTGGCCGTTTGCCGCCGCCTGGGTCAGGTTGACGGTCTCGTTCGTCGGGTCGTCGGGACCGATGCTGAAATTGGGCTGAGTTTCGAGATACATCAATGAGGGCACGGCACGCACGCCCTGGCGGGTGAGATCAGGCCCGCCGAACATTGCCGGCAGATTGTTGGGCGGTCCGTACGCGCGCGCCGGATCGTGGCAGGAGGCGCAGGACAGACGGCCGGAGGAAGAGAGGTTCGTGTCGAAAAAGATTCTCTGGCCGAGTGTGGCCATTGTCGAGAAGGGCAGGGCGGGCGGGCGCATGAGCTGCACGGGATTGGGATTGATGCCCTCGCTCAACAGATAGCTCGCGACCGGCTGGTGCAGCCACTGATCGGCCGGAACCGGACTTTCCATGACCGTGAAGGCGCCGGCGATGATCAGCAGCACGAGAACGAGGCCAGCGCCGATGAGAGGCCAGCGCCCGGGTCCACGCACCAGTGCCGTGAAGGACTTCCCGTCTGCGCGGCGCAAAGACGCACCCGGTCCGCGGGACCCGGGGCCAAGTGCCGAGCCTCTGCGAGGCTCGGCACCCGGATTGCCAGAACGGCTCATTATGCCGCGCTATCCTTGATTAAAACCCGATCGGCTCGCCGGTCGAGGTGTTGAGGAAGAGGCGCGGAGTATGCCCGCCATGAGAGAAGTCGAACATGTCCATGATCGAGCCGGCCGCCGCATCGAAGGAGCCGCCGCCCAGCCGCTCGCCCTTGAGCCAATTGTCCTCGATGAAGTGAACGACCGAGGCCTGGCTGATTCTCGTATTGCTGACGTAATTCGCCTTGGCCCAGGGCGAGATGACGAGGAAGGGCAGGCGCGTTCCCGGGCCGCAGCGGCCATTGACGGGCAAGCCTGACCCGTTCACGCCCGGGAGCTGCGGGGTCGTGCCCTTGGTGCCGCACACGCCGTTGCCATCGAGCTGGTCGGCCGACGGATTGGTCGATTGGTCGAAGGAGGCGTTGGTGGGGGTCGCGAAGTCATGGTCGTACCAGCCGTCCGAGTCGTCCCAAGTGACGATGATGGCGGTGTTCCTCCAATCGGGCTGCTGCTCGAGGAAGTTGATCAGGGTGGTGACACCGGTCTGCTCATCGAGCGGATCGGAATTGCCGGGGTGCCCGTCCTGGAAGGCTGCCATCTTGATGTAGGAGACAGCAGGGAAATTGCCGGCCCGCACCGCGTTGTAGAAATCCAGAAGGTCGTATTCGTGGTTCGCCGGGTCGAGCTTGCCGTTATGATCGAGGCTATAGCCGATTGCGGCCAGCGACGCGGGGCGAGCATGGGTCGGGTTCGAAGTGGCGGCGAAATACTGTAGCCAGTTGTGATGCGGGACATAGTCCTTGATGGTCGAGCCCACCACGGTGCTGAAGGTGCTGCGCGCACAGCCGGTCGTGCCGTTGGCGTTCTTGATGGTGAGGTTGAAGCCGCCCATGAAGCCGCCCCAGGGGATACGCGCAGCGTTGAGCAGATCACCGATATTCTGTACCGGGGTCGTTGCGTTCCCCATCTGCGCTGTCGTTGTCGTGCTGGAGCAGACATCGTTGGCGGGATCGACGTCGCTGATCAGCGTGAAGGTGTTCTTGTTCGTGCCGTCATTGATGAAGAACGAGGTCGAGTTGCCGGTGTTGAGGACGACATTCACTCCGTTGGTCTGGCCGGAGACGACCTCGAGCGCGCCGGGCGTGGAGGGGCCATAGGTGTCGGTATAGGCATCGTCGTTCAGCGCGAAATGCTGCGCGTAGTTCCACA
>JASHVY010000401.1 GCA_030044345.1 Acetobacteraceae bacterium
TGCCGCGCCGCCGCCGAGCAGAACGATCACCGCGACCCAGAGGTGGGCAAGCGCCCGCCATCCCGCACCCCGTGCCGCCCTCCTCCAGGGCGCAGCCTGAGGCGGCTTGCCCAGGGGTCCGAGGGGAGGGCCCAGGGGAGGCCCGAGAGGCTTGTCAGGCACGGGCGTCGGCACGGATTTCGTCACCGACTTCGGCACGGGGGGCCCGGTGCGCGTTCCGCGCCCCGCACCCTACCGCGTTGTCGCGGTGTTCTGCGCGGCGATCGCCTGCACCAGCTTCAGGGCCTGCTGGAGCTGGAAGTCGGTGCTCGGCTTGTCCGGGTCATAGGCAGGCCAGCCGGCCGGCGGCTTGGACGGGATCTCCTTGACGATCGGCGGCAGGTCGGTGCGCGGCGGCGGACCCGCCGTGGCCGGCACGCCGCCGGTGTTCGAGAGCGTGTTGTTGAGATCGCTCTCATGCTCCGGCCCGAAGCTCGGCTCGGCCGTCGCCGTCTCGTCAACCTTCACGTCCGGCATGATGCCGAGCCCCTGGATCGAACGGCCCGAGGGCGTGTAGTAGCGCGCCGTCGTCAGGCGGATCGCGCCATTGTCGCCGGGCAGCGGGATCACCGTCTGCACCGAGCCTTTTCCGAAGGTGCGCGTGCCGAGGATGATCGCCCGGCGATTGTCCTGAAGCGCCCCGGAGACGATCTCGGCCGCGGAGGCCGTGCCGTCATTGACGAGCACGACGAGCGGCGCCTGGCCGATGATGTCCTGGCCGGGCGTCGCGTCCCAGCGCTGGTCGTCATCGGCATGGCGGCCGCGCGTCGAGACGATCTCGCCCTGGGTCATGAAGTCGTTCGCGACCGCCACCGCCTGATCGAGTAGCCCGCCGGGATTGTTCCGAAGATCGAGGATATAGCCGCTGATGTGGCCATGGGCCTGGTCCCTCAGGCTCTCCACGGCCTTGCGGATCCCCGAGCTCGCCGTCTCGTCGAACTCGGCGAGCCGGATATAGCCGACATTGCCGAAAAGATTCTGGTGCACGATCTGGACGTGGATCACCTCGCGCGTCAGCGTCACCACGATCGGGTTGTTCACATTCTCGCGCTTGATGGTCAGCGTGATCTGGCTCCCCGGCGCGCCGCGCATGCGGTTGACCGCGTCATTGAGCGAAAGCCCTTCCACGGTCTTGCCGTCGAGCGCCACGATCAGGTCGCCCGGCTTGATCCCGGCTTTCGAGGCCGGCGTGCCGTCGATCGGCGTCACCACCTTGATGAAGCCCTGATCCTCCGTCACCTCGAGGCCGAGCCCGCCGAAGGCGCCGCGCGTCTGGACCTGCATGTCATTGTACTGGTTCGGGTCCATGTAGTCGCTGTGCGGGTCGAGCCCGCTCAGCATGCCGTTGAGCGCGTTGTAGACCAGGGTCTTCGAGGAGACCGGATCGACATAGTCGGCCTTCACCCGCTCGAAGACGTCGCCGAAGAGGCTGAGCAGGCGATAGGTGTCGGCATTGCCGGCGCCGGCATCCTGAGCGAGCGCCGGCGGAATGCCGAGGCTCGGCCCGAGCGCGCGCGTGATCAGCCCCGAGGCCGGCAGCGCCGCCACGCCAGCCAGGAAGGCAGTGCCCAAGAGCAGGCTCTTGCGTAGCTTCATTCTCGTCCTTCCCGGGCGCGATGCGCCCTCTTTCCGGGCGCTGGAGACCCGGCTTTTTCGATCCATTCGCCCATATTACCTGCCGAAGTCTCGCGCTCCTATCCCCTCGCATGCAGCCATGGCAACGGATTTACCGCCTGCCCGCCGTGATGCAGCTCCAGATAAAGGGTGGGACGCGCGGCTTTCGAGTCCGGATCCCATCCCGCCATGACGCCGACCGCTTCCCCCGCCGAGACGCTGCTTCCCGCGCTCACCAGGAGCTTCGTCATTCCCGCCAGCACGAAACGGTAATTATTGCCGCAATCGAGGATGACGAGCTCACCGTAGCTGCGGAAGGGCGCGGCGAACTCGACCATGCCGCCGCAGGGCGCGAGCACATGGGCCCCGGGCGCGGTTTGATAGCGGATGCCGGTGGCAGGACCGGCGGCTGTGGGCGCGCCATAGGCGCTGACCAGGACCCCGGCGACCGGCGACCCACCGACCGGCGCTCCACCGCTCGGCGCCCCGCCGCTCGGCGCGGCGGATGGAGGCGGCATCGGCGGACGGGCGAGGGAGACTTTCTCCTCCCGGGCGGCGGCTTCACGCGCGGCTTCCTCCTTGGCGGCTTCCGCAGCGCGCGCGGCCGCCACCTGGAGGCTCGCGATCACGCCCTGCAAGGTCCTGGCCTGCGCCGCCTCCCCGGCCGCCGCAGCGGCGGCGGCGGCGGCTTTGCTCCGGGATGCGGCCTCGCTCTCGCTCGCCGCTTCGATCTCGCGATCGAGCGCGGCCGCGTCCGCTTCCTGCTTCGCCTCGGCCGCCTTGAGCGCCGCGCCTTGCGCGGCGATCTCGGCCGAGATTTTTTCCACCCGCGCTTCCTGGGCCCGCAGCGCCGCCGCCTGGCGCTCGATATTGCCGGCCACCCCCTGGAGCACGAGCACGCCGCGCAGCGCATCCTCGGGCGAGGCCGGCACCGCGAGCAGCGTCTCGGCGGGATAGAGCGAGAGCCGCTCCAGCAATGGCAGGACGGGGACAAAGGCGCGCGCCCGCGCCGCGAGCGCGGCTTCCTCCCGCGCGCGCTCCCGCCCGAGCTGGTCGAGACGGAGCGCCTGCTCCTCGATCGCCGTCTCGGCGAGGCGGAGCTGCTCGGAGGCCTTCACCCGCTCCGCCGTCAGAAGCGCCCGCTTCCGGGCAGCTTCCTCGGCCGCCGCCTCGGCCTGCCGGGCGGCGGCGAGTGCGGCCTTCTGGCTCGCCTGGGCATTCTCGAGCGCCTGCCTTGCCTGCTCTTCCGTTGTCGGCGTCCCTATTGCCGGAGTCCCTATTGCCGGAGTCCCTATTGTCGGAGTCCGGACGGTTCCCGGCGCGTCCGGCGGGCTGGCAGCGGCCAGGAGGATGAGGAGAAGGCTTGCCGGCGGCCGGCTCCGCATCGCCGAGAATTACGGCAGGACCAGCAGGGAACGACCGGTCATCTCCGCCGGCTGTTCGAGCCCCATCAGCCAAAGGAGCGTCGGCGCCACATCGGCGAGCCTGCCGTCACGCAGCTTCGCCGCACCCGCGCCCACGAGCAGCACCGGCACCGGATTGGTGGTGTGGGCGGTGTGCGGCCCGCCGGTCGCAGGATCGCGCATCAGCTCGCAATTGCCGTGATCCGCGGTGACCAGCGCCGCCCCGCCGGCGCGCGCAATGGCATCCAGGATCCGCCCCAGCCCTTG
>JASHVY010000042.1 GCA_030044345.1 Acetobacteraceae bacterium
CGCCGCAGCGCGCGAAGGTGATCCGGCGCTGACTGGCCAGGAAAGGGAGCTTCTCCACCAGCCCGAGGGATTTCGAATGCGGCCGGCCTTCGAGGAAGCCGGCTGTGAAGAGGCTCGGCACCTCCTCCGCCGCGACCGGCCCGTAGCCGACACGGCCGGCCGGTGTCTCCACCTCGACCAGCGGCTCGAGCCAATAAAGCCCGCGCGAGCCCGTCCGCACAAGCTCGAGCGCAAGGCCCTGCCGCCCTGCCTCCTCTGTCACCGCGCGCGCCACCGAATCGGCGCCCACCGCCCGGGCCCCGGCATCGGCAGGAATGAAGACCCTCGTCATGACGCCCGCGCCCGGCTGACCAGCCGGTCGAGACCGGCGGCGTCGAGCCGTCCCACCGGCTCGTCATCGAAGAGCGCGCTCGGAGAGCAGGAGCAGAGCCCGAGGCAATAGACCGGCTCGACGGTCAGGGCCCCATCCGCGCTGGTCTCGCCCCAGGCGAGCCCATGGCGCCGCAACGCCCCCTCGGCGAGCGCGGCCGCCCCCAACGCCTGGCATGCCTCGGCCCGGCAAAGCCTCAGCACATGCCGGCCCGGCGGTTCCCGGCGAAGATCATGGTAGAAGCTGAGTACCCCGTGCAGCTCCGCGCGGGTGATATTGAGCGCCTCGGCAATCACCGGAACCGTCTCGCCCGGCACATAGCCGAATTCCGCCTGGACCGCCCGCAGCACGTTCAGAGCCGGGCCCTCCTCAGCCGCATGCTCCAGCACAATCGCCGCTATCCGCTCCGGTATCTGCCCTGGGCTCCTTCCCGGCTCCGCGTCCGTTCGGTCCTGCATTCCGCGCTCCCTTCCGCTTTCAATTTATGGGCTCAACGCCGGGGAATACAAGTTTTTGCCCCCCGCCCGCTCCAGGGCCTGTTGACCGTTGCCGCATGGCCGCGACGGGGCTCCCCGCCAACATGTTGGGTCAACAGGCCCTAACCCCGCCCTGGCCCGGCACGCCTCTTTGCGGGCCTTCTGCGGGGCCGGCCGGGGGCCTCCAAAAATAAGATTTGATGCACCTGCTCAGAGGCAATTTGACGAAGCGTAGGTCAGACCTTCATGATCTTGAACCCAAGAGGAAGCAAGAGGGCGGCGCTCCGTTCTTTTGCATTGCACAAAATAAAGTTGGGGGAAGCACCATGACCTCGATCCTCGATCGTGAACACACCGTCGCAGGACCGAACTTCAACCGATGGCTGGTACCGCCGGCCGCGCTTTGCGTGCATCTCTGTATCGGCGAGGCCTATGCCTTCTCGGTGTTCAACGCGCCGCTGACACGCGTCATTGGCATTACGAAATCTGTCCCTGGGGACTGGAAACTTACCGAGCTCGGCTGGATCTTCAGCCTGGCCATCGTCTTCCTCGGCCTTTCCGCCGCATTCACCGGCGCCTGGCTTGATCGGGTCGGGCCGCGCAAGGCGATGGTGACCGCGGCGATCTGCTTCTGCGGCGGCTTCTTCATCTCCGCGATCGGCGTCTCAATCCACAATCTTTGGCTCATCTATCTCGGCTATGGCGTGCTCGGCGGCTGCGGACTCGGGATCGGCTATATCTCGCCGGTCAAGACCTTGATCATGTGGTTTCCCGACCGGCCCGGCATGGCGACCGGCATGGCCATCATGGGCTTCGGGGGCGGCGCGTTCATTGCGGCGCCACTCTCGGTCATGCTGATGCGGGCCTTCTCGGGTCCGCACAGCGTCGGCGTCGCCGGCACCTTCGTTGCCCTCGGTCTGATCTACGCAGTCTTTATGCTGGTTGGCTCTGCCATCGTTCGGGTACCGGCGCAGGGATGGCGGCCTGCCGGCTTCGTAGCCCCCGTCGAATCGCGCGGGATGATCACCACCGAGACGGTGCATGTCGATCAGGCGCTGCGAACGCCGCAGTTCTACCTGCTTTGGTGGGTTCTCTGCCTGAATGTCACCGCCGGCATCGGCGTGCTCAGCCAGGCTTCGGTCATGGCCCAGGAGATGTTCCACGGCCGCATCACCCCGGTCGCGGCAGCGGGCTTCGTCGGCCTGCTCAGCCTCTTCAACATGGGGGGACGATTCTTCTGGGCTTCGTGCTCCGATTACATCGGACGGAAGAACACCTATTTCGTGTTCTTTGTGCTCGGAATCGTGCTCTACATCGCGGTGCCGAGCACGGCCAAGATGGGTAGCGTCGCGCTCTTCGTGCTTGCGTACGGCATCATCCTCAGCATGTACGGGGGCGGTTTCTCGACCATTCCCGCGTACCTCAAGGACGTGTTCGGGGTGCAATATGTCGGGGCCATCCATGGCCGCATCCTCACGGCTTGGTCAGCAGCCGGCATCTTCGGGCCCGTGCTGGTGAACTATATCCGGGCGTACCAGATCAGCCGCGGCGTGCCCAGGGCGGATGCCTATACCGTGACCATGTACATCATGGCCGGGCTTCTCTTCATCGGCCTCCTCTGCAATCTCGGGATGCGCCCGGTCCATGTGAAGCATCATCTCGCATTGCGGGATGCGGAAGCATGATGCGCGGAAGCCTGTTCCATCAGAAATGGAGGCCAAGATGAGCGGATCGAACCCTTCCGGGCAGCCTCAGTCGCACCCTGCGTCCGGTCAAGTCGTGGAGCTCGTTCTCGCCTGGGCGTTCGTCGGCATCCCGCTGATCTGGGGTGTCATCAAGACCATCGACAATGCCTTGAAGCTGTTCAGATAACGGAACTGACGGCGGCTGGCGCCGGCGGGCCCTCCACCGCATCTTGAACCGCGCCCGCCGGCCGCGCCATCATCGCGCCTTCGCTGAAGCGTGATCGCCGAAGGCGTGAATCACGCGGGAAAACAAATGGCGAGAACGGGATACGTGAGCGAGAGCGAACGCATCCCGCTCTCGCTCACCGGCACGGAGGGAAAAGAGTGAGCGCCGATCCCTATACGGTGCTGGGTGTCAAGCGCGACGCAAGCCAGGACGAGATCCGAAAAGCCTACCGCAAGCTCGCCAAGAAGCTGCATCCCGATCTCAACCCCGGAAACAAGGATGCCGAGGAGCGTTTCAAGGAAGTCTCCTCCGCCTATGACCTGCTCGGCGATCCGGAGAAGCGCGCCCGCTTCGACCGCGGCGAGATCGACGCCACGGGTGCCGAGACGCCGCGCCAGGGCTACTATCGCGATTTCGCCGAAGCCGGACCGCAGGGCGGGGCCGGGCGCTACGAATCCCGCGCTGGCTTCGCCGATTTCGCCGAGAATGACGATATCTTCGCCGAGCTCTTCGGCCGGCGCGCGGCCGGCGCCGGCGGAGAGAACATCCGCATGCGCGGGGCGGATCTGCCTTTCCATCTCCATGTCGATTTCCTCGATGCGGTCAATGGCGCGACGCGCCGGCTTTCGCTGCCCGATGGCTCGACCCTCGATGTCACGATCCCGCCCGGCATCCGGGACGGTCAATTGATGCGCCTCAAGGGCAAGGGCCGGCCCGGCCTCGGCGGCGGCCCTCCGGGCGACGCTCTGATCGAGATCGAGGTGCTACCCCATCCCGTCTTTCGTCGTCAGGGCGATGACATCCATCTCGACCTGCCGATCTCGCTCGCCGAGGCGGTGCTCGGCGGGCGTGTCGATGTCCCGACACCCACGGGCCCGGTGATGATGACGATTCCCAAAGGCGCGAATAGCGGCACCGTCCTGCGCATCCGCGGCAAGGGGGTCGCGCGCAAGGACGGAAGCCGCGGTGACGAGTATGTCACCCTCTCCGTGAGGTTGCCGAAAAATCCCGATCCGGAGCTCGAAAAATTCGTCGCTGCCTGGGAAGCCGGAAAACGCGACAATCCGCGCGAGGGGGGAGGGGCCTGATGCTCGAATACCAGGAATTTTGCCTCCGTGCCGAACTCGAAGGCGAAGTCCTCGAAACCTGGATCGCCGCCGGCTGGCTGATTCCGGAAACGGGCGAGGGGCCGCGCCGCTTCTCCGAGGCCGACCTCGCGCGTGCCCGCCTGATCCACGATCTCCATGACGATCTCGGCGTCAATGACGAAGGCATCGCCATCATCCTCGACCTGCTCGACCAGATGCATGGGCTGCGCCATAGCCTGCGCGAGCTGTCCGCCGCTCTCTCGGTGCTGCCGGAGCCGATGCGGGCGAGGATCCAGGAAGAGCTGCGTGCCCGCCGCCTTCCGACGCGCGTGTGAGACCTGGCTGCCCGCGTTCAGGAAAGCTCGACAGGCTCCCTGATCCGGCGTGGCGCTCGGGCGCTTTTCACTTCATCCACGGCATCCGCCTCTTCGATGCCTTCCAGTTTCCGGTCATGAGGAAGTGAAAGTGTCACCAGCATCGCGAAAACCGAAACGCTGGCGATGGTCAACAGCCCGACCGTGTAGGAGCCGGTGGAATCCTTGACCTTGCCCATCACGTAAGGGCCGAAGAAGCCGGCAAGATTGCCGAGCGAATTCACCGTCGCGATGCCGGCTGCCGCCGCGGCCCCGGCGAGGAAATTGGTCGGCAGGGTCCAGAAGGTCGGCAGCCCGCCGAAGATGCCGAATCCGGCAAGCGTCAGCAGAATCATCTTGCCGACCGGATTGTCGATCAGCGTGGAGCCGGCGATACCGAGTGCCGCCACCAGCGCCGCGATGGCGAAATGCTCACGCCGCTCGCCGGTCCGGTCGGAGTGCCGACCCCAATAGATCATCCCGATCACGCCCGCGAGATAGGGCAATGCCGTGACAAATCCGGTCAGGGTATAGCTGAGGCCGAAACCTCGGACGATCTGCGGCAGGAAGAAGCTCAGACCGTAATTGGTGCCGTTGATCCCGAAATAGACGAATGCAAGCAGCAGCACGCGCGTATCGCCGATCGCTTCCAGAACGCTGAAACGCCGTGTCCGCTCGCGCTGCGCCCGCTCCGCGGCAAGCCGATTCACGAGCCAGGCACGCTCATCCGGCGGGAGCCACGTCGCGTGGTCGGGCCGGTCCGTCAAATAGAAGAAGGTCACAATCCCAATCAGAATCGCGGGCAGCGCCTCGATCAGGTACAGCCACTGCCATCCTGCCAACCCAAGCCCGTTGATATTCAGGAGCGCGCCGGAAATCGGCCCGCCGATCACGGTCGAGAGCGGAATCGCCGCCATGAACCAGCCGATCATCTGCCCACGATACCGGGCCGGGAACCAGATCGTCAGAAAGAAGATGATTCCTGGAAAAAAACCCGCCTCGGCAAGGCCGAGCAGCACGCGCAGCGTGATATAGGTGGTGGAGGGCACGATCCCGAGCCCATGCGAGATCTGCGGGATGAAGGCCATGGCGCCGGCAACCACGCCCCAGCTCACCATGATCCGCGCGATCCATTTCGAGGCGCCCAGCCGCTCGAGCGCGAGATTCGAAGGCACCTCGAAGAAAAAATAGGCGATGAAGAAAATGCCGGCCCCCAGGCCGAACATCGTCTCTGTCAGCCCGAGGGCCTTGTTCATGCCAAGGGCGGCGAATCCGACATTCACCCGGTCGAGATAGGCCACGAAATAGCAAAGCATGAGAAAAGGGATGAGCCGCCG
>JASHVY010000402.1 GCA_030044345.1 Acetobacteraceae bacterium
CCCGCCACTGCTCAGCGTCGTGCTGACGGCGACACCGCCGGCAGAGACGATCTGGAAGCCTTTCCTCACCGTCGTGTCGCTCGCCGTGCCACCTTCGGAGAGGAACTCGAAGCCGCTGCTCAGCGTCGTGCTGATGACCGTGCCGCCGTCCACTTGCTCCAGGCCACCATAGCTCACCGTGGTGAAGCGCGCCGTGCCACCGGAATAGACGGTCTCGAAGCCATCTTCGACCACCGTGGTGTCGCTCGCCGTGCCGCCGGCGTAGACGGCCTCGTAGCCACCTTCGCTCACCGTGGTGTCGCTCGCCGTGCCGCCGGAATAGATGGCCTCCGTGCCGGTGCCGCTCACTGTCGTGCTCGTCGTGGTGCCGCCGGACAGCACATACTGGGTCGCGCCAACCCCCAGGACGGCGCCGCTCTCCGATGCCCCGCTGAAGATCAGGCCGGAGCCATTGCTGACGACCGCAACCCCGGTCGAGATCACCGTGCCGCCGGAAAGCACGGTGCCGCTCACGATGGCGCCCGGCAGCACGATCAGATCGCCGCCGCTCGCCACGATCGTATCGTCGGCCGTGGCGCCCGGAGACACCACCTCCACCCCGCCGCTGCTCAGCGTGGTGCTGACCGTCGTGCCGCCGGAGGAGACGATCAACTCCCTGCCGCCGGATACCGTCAGCCCGCTCGATGTCGTGCCGGAGGAGACGACCCGGCCGGGAGGCGGCGCCGGCAAGGTCTGCGAGGCCCGCAAGGTGAGCAGCGTCCCCGATGCGGTGGAAGTGACCGCGAACTGATCATCCGTGTAATTGCCCGCCAATTGCTGGGCATAGACGGTGCTGCCGCCTGAGGTGACCGAGAGAACATCGTCCGTGCCGATCACGGCTGACAGGTCGCTGCTGTAGGAGATGGCCTCCAGCAGGATCGAGCCACCGAGCGCCACCGTGGTGTCGCTCGCCGTGCCGCCGGACAGAACCTCGAACCCGCCGCTCTCCACCGTGGTGCTGACGGCCGTGCCGCTGGAGAAGACATACTCGTCGCCGGCGTTGCTTACCGTGGTGGAGCTCGCCGTGCCCCCGACATAGACGGCTTCGAGGCCGCCGCTGCTCACCGTGGTGCCGATGGCCGTGCCGCCAACGTCCTGCTCGCCGCCAGCACTCACCGTGGTATCGCTGGCAGTGGCACCAAAGCCGACGATCTCGCTGCCGCCGCTCAACGTTGTATCGCTCGCCGTGCCGCTGGACAGAACCTCGAACCCGCCGCTCTCCACCGTGGTGAAGCTGGTCGTGCCGCCGGAGGAAACGACTGCGCTGCCGCCGTTGCTCACCATGGTGAAGCTCGCCGCGCCGCCGAAGGAGACGTACTGCGTACCGCCACTCTCCACTGTGGTGCTGATCGCCGTGCCGCCGGAAGAAACGATCTCGGCGCTGCGGGAGCTCACCGTGGTGTCGCTGGCCCTACCGCCGTAGGAGACGACCTCCTGGCCGCTGCTTTCCACCACGGTGAAGCTGGCGGTGGCGCCGGCACCGGAGAGGACCTCGACCCCGCCACTCTCCACCGTGGTGCTGATCGCCGTGCCGCCGGAGAAGACGTACTCATGGCCACCGCTGCTCACCGTGGTATCACTGGCCGTGCCGCCGAAGAACACTTCCTCGAGGCCGACGGAGCTCACCGTGGTGCTGATCGCTGTGCCGCCGGAAAAGACGTACTCATGGCCGCCGCTTTTCACCACGGTGAAGCTGGCGGTGGCGCCGACGCCGGAGAGGACCTCGTAGCCGTCGTTGCTCACCGTGGTGAAGCTCGCCGTGCCGCCGGAGGAGATGACCTCGGCGCCGCTGGCGCTCACCGTGGTGCTGACGACGGTGCCACCGGACAGGACAATCAGCTCGACGCCACTGGAAATCGTCAGGCCACTGGAGGTGACGCCGGAAGAAATCGTCTCGCTCATGGCATGATGTCCTCTGCTGCTTCGGCAGCGTTTCGCGGTGCGGATCGATCGGCTGTTTCGGCCTCGACGAGGCCGGGGATGCGGGTGAGGGCCGCGATCACCTGAGCCGGCGTGATCAGCCGCGTGCACTCGAACTGCCGCGGCGTGCCCGCATGGCGCGGGCACCAGAGATAGTCCTTGTGATCGAAACGATGCCGTACATCGTTCCAGCAACTGTTGCAGGCGTGCCAGTTGATGACGCGGTAGGGGGTCGCGAACTCGTTGGTCGGGTGGGTGAAGCCGCTGATCATCACCACCGGGGCGCCGGCCGCCCAGGCGAGCCAGGAAAGTCCGCTCGAGAGCCCGACAAAGGCCGCCGCATGGCGCAGCCACCGCGCCCGCTCCACCAGCGGCCGGTTTCCGGTCTCGTCCTCGCAGCCATGCGGAATGTGGGTCCAGGCATAGCCGGTGCCGTGCACCGGCTTCTGGTCGATGCAGATGACGCGGTAACCCCTGGCTTTCAGGAACTGCACCACCGCCCGCCAGCCATCCGGATTGTTCCAGGTCTTGCACTGCGTCGAGCTCTGCACCGCGATGCAGACATAGGGCTCGGCGAGCGGCCGCGTCTCGTCCGGCAGCACCAGACGCGGCAGCGCCTCCGCCGGATCAACGCCAAGAATATAGCCCGCGGTGCGGTGCAGTCCGACATGGCGGAAATCCGTCGGCTGCCAGATATTCTCCTTGTCGTCGAAGAAGAGGCCCATGCAATAGGTGGCGTAGGCAGAATCAGGGATTTTCTGCGCCGCCAGCTCTTCGTGGGTGACGAAGCGGATCGAAGGATAGGCCTCTTGCAGCAGCGGAATGATCCGCTCCGCCATCGCGCAGGTCAGCCGGCAGCCATGCACCTCCCCGAAGCGCGCCGCATAGGGAAACCAGGCCAGGATGTCCCCCAGCGTCCCGACCGGAAACTGGATCAGGACCTCGCGGCCGCGCGCGTCGTAGTCGTGGGTGAGCACCGGCGTGGCCGCGCCCGCCTCGTCCAGCGCCCACACCTCCAGGCGGAAGCGGATGTGGTAGCGCTTGGTCGAGCTGACGAAGGCGCCCTGGTTCTCGCTCTGGAAGAGGATATTGCCGGTGTCGAGGTCGCTGAGCCGGACCCGCCATTTGCCCACAGTCCGGTTGGGCAAAACGATGCGCGCGCCGAGGTTGAAATCGAACCGGATGCCGGCAGGCCCGGCTTGCGTCGGCACCGCGGCCGGCGGCGGATAGGGCCCCTTGCGCGCTTCCTCCCCGGACGTGGCCGTGGCGACAGCAGCCGGCGGCGGCGACCCCGGCCCGGATGCCGCCGATTCCCCGGCTCGCGCAACGCTCTTTATCCCCCCCTCCGCCACGTCACAGGTTCATTCGTTCAAGGCCATCCCCATCCTCAGTGCGCACGGATTCGCTGCTGGACCCTCGATATTTTCGCAATCTTTCGCGGAGGATTCTGCCAGCCCCGCTCATACACACTCCCCCTTGCATTCAGGAGTGACATGAACGGGTCGAGATGGCAACAAGTTTTCTCCCAACGTGAAAGAAACGGATCAAGGAAAAGCATCTCCGGATCACGGGTCCCTGCCCGGAAAGGCTAGCGTACCCAAGCCGTTTCAAGCGGAAGGTTGCAAAGGCATCAAAGCGTAGAGGCACCTAGAAGTTTAGAGTTCCAGGAAACTCTTTCTTCCAAAAGTAGAGCCCCGCGCTTCGCGCAACGTCGCAGCCCGTGGCTGGCGAAACGGTTGGGAGGTCATGAAATCGGGTGCACGTGCCAACAGAGCCGGCCATGGAAATCCCCTTCCGCTGAGGGCAGACGTTGTTTGGCCGAAGCGAGCACCGCCGGCCGATCGCATTCGACGAGGATGTCGATCAGGTCGCGCCGATCGTGTTCAAGCTCATTTTCAGCATATCGCAGACCAGGTGAATTGATCGCCGGTTGACCGGGCAGGACAACGCGCAGGAGATATCCGGGAAGAACACAAATTCGACGCCGGTTATGTTCCATCCGCCGCGCGATGAACCTGACGTTCGAACCGGATCCGGGCGTCACGATAAAATTTGAAATCCATCAGCAGGGCCATATCGGTAAATGGCACGTCACACCCTTCAATCGTTGGCGATCCGGCAATCTGCTCCAGAAGTCGGCAATGCAGCTTGCCAACGCAACATCGTCTTCAAGGATATGCGGGTGCGCTACGCTGTTCAGATTGTGCCGCAGCACCTGATGATGTGACGTGGCTTTTTAAGAACGTGATGACCGGAGGGGGAATCACCGCAGGTCGTGAATCACGCGAGAAAAATGACCGAGAGCGGAATGAGTGCGTGCGAGCGATCTCATCCCGCTTCAAGAGAGCACACGAGACCGTATGTCGCCGCGCCGGGGTGACGGACTTCCGCCTGCATGATTGGCGCCATGACTTTGCGACGCGATTGCTACCGGAGGTCGGAGATGTTTGCCGCCTCATGCAGATCATGGGCTGGAAATCAGCGCGGATGGCGCAGTGCTATGCGACCTTCCGGATGAAACATCCTGCGGCGGTGTTGGTGCGGGTCGCCTGACTGCCCGGATTTTGCCCAACGAGCGTTGTCAATTCGTCCTCTGTTCTCGCCTTTTCGTTTCAATTTGAACGACGGCAAGCCGACACGCGATGCTATCAAGCAATTGATTTATTTTATGAAACCGAATGGGCGCGAGAGGGATCGAACCTCTGACCCCCACCGTGTCAAGGTGGTGCTCTCCCGCTGAGCTACGCGCCCGTGGTGCCTGTAAGGCCTGGTTTTCCTACAGTTCTGAGGCGGCTTCGGCAAGTGGCCAGTCCACTCCACCACCCGCAACCGCGGGCACTTCGGTTCGCCTGGCGGCTGCCCCGCTCCATCGAGATCGCTTTGTGCGCGGAGCAGCCGCGAAGCACTTCTCCAATCTCTGGGGGCACTCCAAACCGGATTCAGCGCTTGCTGAACTGGAAGCTACGCCGGGCCTTCGCGCGGCCATATTTCTTCCGCTCGACCACGCGCGGGTCCCGCGTAAGGAAGCCTGCCGCCTTCAGGATGATGCGAAGATCCGGCTCGTAATGGGTGAGGGCACGGCTGATTCCGTGGCGGACGGCACCGGCCTGGCCGGAGAGCCCGCCGCCCGTGACCGTGCAGGTCACGTCGAACTGGTTGTAGCGATCCGCCACCAGGAAGGGCTGGGTGATGAGCATGCGAAGCACGGGGCGGGCGAAATATTGTGCCGCCTTGCGCCCGTTGATCGCGATTTCCCCCTTGCCGGGCTTGATCCATACCCGGGCCACGGCGTTCTTCCGCCGGCCGGTGGCGTAGGAGCGGCCCTGGGAGTCCCGCTTGGGTTCGTGCTTCGGGGTCTCGGCGAGCTCGGGCGTCGTCGCGGCCAGTTCCTTGAGATCGGCGAGCGTGCGCGTCTGGCTTGCGGACATCGGATCAGCCCCTTGCGTTCTTGGCGTTCATTGCCGCCACGTCGAGCTTGCGCGGTTGCTGGCCGGCATGCGGATGCTCGGGCCCGGCATAGACATGAAGATGGCGCATCTGCTGGCGCTGCAGCGGGCCGCGGGTGATCATCCGCTCGACCGCCTTCTCCACCACCCGCTCGGGATGCGCGCTTTCGAGGCGCTGGCGGAGCGTCCGCCCCTTGATGCCGCCCGGATAGCCGGTGTGGTAATAAAAGACCGATTGCTCGAGCTTGCGGCCGGTCACGCGCACCTTGCGCGCATTGACCACCACCACATTGTCCCCGCAATCGACATGCGGGGTGAATTGCGGCTTGTGCTTGCCGCGCAGGCGCATGGCGATGAGGACAGCGAGCCGGCCGAGAATGAGGCCCTCGGCATCGATCAGCACCCAGTCCTTCTTGACCTCCGCCGGCTTGAGCGAAAGCGTTGTCCTCATCTCGATGATATCCCTGCGAACGGCGGCGGCTTATGGCTGGAAGCCTGCCTTGCGTCAAGGGTTTTGGGCTGTGGTAACATAATACCATAATTGCCGGGCGACCGCCGCGACCTTACCATGCGGGAATGGACACCGATGAAAAGCGCGGCCTTGCGCGCAACGTCGCGGGCTACGGCGATCGCGATTTCTCGCTCTATCTCCGCCGCTCCTTCGCCCGCTCGATGGGCTATTCACCGGCGATGCTCGAGCGGCCGGTGGTCGGCATCGTCGATACGTCATCGGGCTACAACAATTGCCATCGCACGGTGCCGGAGCTGATCGAGGCGGTGCGGCGCGGGGTACTCGCGGCGGGCGGGCTGCCGCTTCCCTTCCCCACCATCTCGCTCTGCGAGCCTGCGCTCTTCCCGACCTCGATGCATTACCGCAACCTTGCCGCCCTCGATACCGAGGCGATGCTCTCGGCCCAGCCGATGGATGCGGCGGTGCTGGTGGGTGGCTGCGACAAGACGGTGCCAGCGCAGCTCATGGCGGCGGCCTCGGCCGATCTGCCGGTGGTCGGGCTCGTCACCGGGCCGATGCTGGCGACCTTCTATCAGGGCGAACGGCTGGCCGCCTGCACGGACTGCCGGCGCTACTGGGCCGCGTATCGCGCCGGACGGGTGAGCGCCGAGCGGATCGGTGAGATCGAGGGGCGGCTGGCGACGACCGCGGGTACCTGCGGCGTGATGGGCACGGCGAGCACGATGGCCTGCCTTGCCGAAACGCTCGGCTTTCTGCCTGCCGGCACGGCGAGCATCCCGGCCGTGCATGCCGAGCGGCTGGCGGCGGCGGAAGCGGCCGGCGCGCTCGCGATGCGGCTGATCGAGGCGCCGGTGCGACCGTCGCAGCTCATCACGCGTGAATCGGTCGAGAACGCGCTGACCGTGCTGCTCGCCCTCGGCGGTTCGACGAATGCGCTGATCCATCTCACCGCCATTGCCGGGCGGCGGGGCATCGCGGTGGACCTGAGACGGCTCAACGAACTTTCCGATGCCACACCCGTGCTCGTCGATCTCAAGCCGACGGGCGATGGCTATATGGAGGATTTTCATGCTGCCGGCGGGCTGCCGGCGCTGCTCCACGAGATCAAGGACCTGCTGCATCTTTCGGCGATCGATGTCACCGGCCGGAGCCTCGGTGAGCGCCTTGCCACGCCGCCGGTCTTCGTCGACCGGCGCATCATTCGCGCGCGGGCGGAGCCGATCTCGCCGGTGGGCGGGCTTGTGGCGCTCTTCGGCAGCCTCGCCCCGCGTGGGGCGATTCTCAAGCGGAGTGCCGCGACCCCTGCTCTCTTCGAGCGCGAGGCGCGCGCCTTGGTGTTCGATGGGTTGGAGGATCTCGCACGGCGGATCGATGATCCGGACCTAGATGTCACGCCAGAGGATTTTCTCGTGCTGAAAAATGCCGGCCCCTTGAGCGCGGCCGGCATGCCGGAGGCGGGCTACCTGCCGATCCCGCAGAAGCTCGCCCGTGCCGGGGTCAAGGACATGGTGCGCATCAGCGATTGCCGGATGTCCGGCACCGCCTTCGGCACCATCGTGCTGCATGTCGCGCCGGAGGCGGCGGCAGGCGGCCCGCTCGCGCTGGTCGAGACGGGTGACCGGATCCGGCTTTCGGTGGCGGAACGGCGGCTCGATCTCCTCGTGGAGGATGCGGTGCTCGCCCGAAGGCGCGCGGCATGGCAGGCGCGGCCGGCACCCGCGCGCGGCTGGAACCGGCTGGTTGCCGAGCAGGTGCTCCAGGCGGACGAAGGCTGCGATCTCGCGTTTATGAAACCTGCCGATGCGAAGACCTAGCGCGGGATGAGATTGCTCGCGCTCGCTCATCCCGCTTTCGGTCATTGTTTTCTCGCGTGATTCAGACCTACGGTGATCCCACCTCTGGTCATCACGCTCCAAGTCTCAGGCAATCCCGGGGATGACAAGAAAAAGGTCGGTATCGCCGGTCTTCTGACCCGCGCGCGTGATGAGCGCGTGCGCCTGGCCGCGATGATGCGTCTGATGATTGAACATATGGACGAGGAGCAGCCGGCGCGGCGCTGTGACCTCCCGATTCGCCCCGCCGCTGAACCAGGTCAGATCGCCCGCGAGCCAGCCTTCATCGACCGTGGCGGCCCAGCCGGAAATCGCCCCGTCGAGTTTTTCCCGCGCCGCAGCGAGCGTTGCGAAATCCTCGATCATGCGGGCGCTCTCTTTGATCGGAACATCCGGCTTCGGCCAATCCGCAAAGCGGGAGAGCCACATCGAATCGCCCCAGTAGAGATGGGTGAGCGTGCCATGAAGGGAGCCCCAGAAGGCCCCCTGATCGACACGGCGCTCTTCGTCGGGAATACGCGCAGAAGCCGCATAGAGCCGGCGATTCATCTCCGCGTTATAGGCGGCCATGGTTCGCACATAGGCTGGCCCGATCATTGCCGAATTCTCCTCACGCGAGAAAACAAAGACCGAGAGCGGGATGCTGGAGCGAACGCATCCTGCTCCCGCATCGCAGCCTTGCAAGATCGGCTCCAACCTGTTCACCTCTTGCCACCATATAAGGCCGGCCAAAGGTGGTCGCGGGCGCTTTGCCGCGCTGCCGCAAGCCAAGGTATTGATTAAGAGAAGGAGAAAGTCCATGCAAGCAGAGGGTCCGATCCATGTCGCCCGCACGCTTATCGACCGGCATGGGGTGCGCGCGGCCGCCGTTGCCGAGCAGCGGGTGAACGAAGCACAGCTCGCCGCGAAGATCGACGAGCTCGATTTCTGGCGTGCCGTGCAATCCGCGATCGCGGAGCTCCGCCGCACCGTACCTCGCCACGCAGCTTAAATTTCAGGCATGACCGCGCCGCCAGGCGGCGGCGAGCAGGCCTGCGCCAATCAGCAGTGAACCGCCGGTACGGTTGACGATACGCTGCACTTTTGGGCGGCGGATCGTCTGCCGTGCCGCGCTCGCCATGGTTGCGTAGAAAGCGGCGTTGACGGTCGCAAGAACGAGGAAGATGGCCTCGAGCATCAGGATCTGCGGCAGGAACGGTTCGCGCGGCAGCAGGAATTGCGGAACGAAGGCAACGAAGAAAAGAATGCTCTTCGGGTTGAGTGCCGTCACCGCATAAGCGTGAAGGAAGGCGCGGCGCGGCCGCACAAAACCCTCCCCGCCAGCGTCGGCTGCGAAGGAAGGCGCGCGCCAGAGCTTGATCCCGAGATAGATCAGGTACGCGGCGCCGATCCATTTCAGGATGGTGAAGACCTCCGCGGACGTGAGCAACAAGGCGCCGAGTCCGGCCATCGAGGCTGTCATCGCAGTGAAATCCCCGAGTGCCACGCCCGCAACGATCGGCACGGCGAGGCGTCTGCCATGGCCGAGCGAATAGGAGATGACGAGCAGGACCGTCGGCCCCGGAACCGCGAGCAGAACGGCAGACGCCGCCGCGAAGGCGAGCCAATGGGTGATGGGCAAGAACGCCTCCCCTTCGGGGAACTTCCTACGGTGCGCGCTGCGATGCCATGTTGCCGCGCGATCGGAGGTTGCGACCTCCAGGATGCGGAACGGGGCGCATACGAAAGCGACTCATCATGCCATGACCCTGCCGTGCCCTGCAAACCTTGCCCGGCTTACCCGTGCAATGGGCGTTTTGCCACTGCCCGCGCGGCAGGCATCGTGGCCCTGCCTGATTTCCCGATCCATTGCCGTATCGAGCCCGCACATCATGCTTCCTGCTCCAGAGCCACGCCCGAACATGCTTCGCCTCTTCCTCGTCTTCAGCCGGATCGGGCTCACCAGCTTCGGTGGCGGCCTCAGCGGCTGGCTGCTGCGCGAATTCGTGATCGACAGGGCCTGGCTCTCGGAGGATGAGTTTCTCAACGGCCTCGCGATTTCCCAGGCGTTGCCGGGCGTCAATGTCAAGAACATGGCGATCTGGATCGGCTATCGCCTGCTCGGCAGGCGCGGCGCCATCGCCGGGTTCACGGGCATCATCCTGCCGCCGGCGATCGTGATCATGCTGATCGGGGCGCTCTTTTCGACACTCACCCGCTTTCCGATCGCTCATCGCGCGCTCCTCGGCGCGGGGGCCGCGGCCATCGGGCTCTCGCTCTCGATGGGCATCACGGCGGCGCGCCGGGTGCCACGCGGGATCGTCCCGATCTTCGTCCTGGTCGCGACGTTCCTCACCGTCGGCATCCTGCGCTGGCCGCTCGTCTGGGTGCTGCTGGGGGCCGGGTCGATCAGCGTCGGCATTGAATACGCGAAGCTCGGCCGCGCCTAAGAGACCATTTGAGAATGCTACTGCGGTGGTCGTCCGACGCGTCTTTCTGCGCTTCCGGTGCTCACGGCCAGGTTTGTTTGGCGATCAATTTCATGGCTTCCCTTTGGGCTTTGGCGGATCGCTCCGCTTTTCCGCCAGAAGCCATATTGATCTCAAGGCCGTTCCGCTCCGGTTCTCGAGAGCCGCGCCGGATCAGCGCCTGCGGCGCTTCCGACTCACCGCAAGCCGCATTCTCAAAAGGTCTCTAAGGACATGCCCAAAGTCCTTCTCAGCCTGTTCGCTGTTTTCGCCCCGCTCTCGATCGCGACCATCGGCGGAGGACAGACGATCGTCGCGGATATTCAGCGCCAGGTCGTCGATGTGCATCATTGGATGACAGAGGCTGAGTTTCTCAACGCCTTTGCCATTTCGCGGATGGCACCGGGTCCCGGCTCGCTGCTGGTGACGCTGATCGGCTGGGATGTCGCCGGCGTGCCCGGCGCGATCGTCGCCACCATCGCCATTTTCGGCCCGACGACCTTCATGATCTACGGCGTTGCCCATCTCTGGAGCCGCAATCCGGGCGCCCGTTGGCAGAAGGCGCTCGAAAGCGGGTTGAGGCCTGTCGCCGCAGGAATGATCCTGGCCGCCGTCTATGTTCTGCTCCGCTCGCTCGAGGGCGGCTTTCTCGCCCAGGCGATCGCTTTCGCCTCGACCGGGATCCTGATGGCGACGCGGATCAATCCGCTGCTCCTGCTCAGCGCGGGAGCGGGGATTTTTCTCATTGCCAGGATGATCCTCGCAATTTGATCAGACTCGGCTACTCGCTCTGCTCGCGGCCGTAAAGCAGGAGCAAGGCGAGGATGACGACACCGTAAATGATGCTGCGGCCATATTCCGGCATGTTCAGCGCGAGCAGGACGCTGACGAGCGCGGTGAGGCTCACCGCTCCGGCAGCGGCGCCGAGATAATTGCCGCGGCCACCGAGGATGCTGACACCGCCGATCACCACCGCGGCGATCGACTGGAAGAGATAGGGATCGCCCATCCCGAGCGAAGCCTGCCCGCCGAAGCCGACGAGCAGGATTCCCGCCAGCGCCGAGAAGAGCCCGCTCAAGACATAGAGAAAGACAGTCGTCAGATTGACATTGACGCCGGCGAGGAATGCGGCGCGCGCATTGTTGCCGATCGCGTAGGTGGCGCGGCCGAAGCGGGTGAAGGCCAGAACGAAGGAGACGATGAGGACGACGACGAGCCAGAGCCAGAGCGCCGCCGGAACGCCCAGGAAAACGCCATGCACCGCGGCAGCGACGACCGGCGGGGCGTAAGACGCGCAGGCGGCGCAGGTCATTCCGCCGGAGAGGCCGAGGGCCAGTCCTTCGACGACACCGTTCATCGCCAATGTCATCACCACCGCCGGCACGGAGAACCAGACGACGAAGATGCCATTCACCAGGCCGACCAGCGCGCCCATACCGAGAGTGAGCGCGATCGCATAGAGCGCGCGCCCGTTCTGCCCAAGGGAGGCTGTGGCCAGCAAAATCGCCGCCGCGTTCAGCACCCATGGCACCGAGAGATCGATCCCGCCGATCAGGATGACGAAGCACTGCCCGGCGGCGACCAAACCGACGAAGGAGGCGACGAGCAGGATTGCGGTGACGCTCGGGAAGCTTGCGAAACCGGGATGGACCAGGGCGCCGATGACGAAGAGCGCGACCGCAGCGGCATAGGCCGCGAGGATGCGCAGCACGTCCGGGGTCAGGCGAGCCAGCATTCCTCAGGCCCTCCCGCCGCGGACGAGGCGCCCGATCGCCGCTCCGAGCACGACGGCAATGACGAGGAACAGGCCCTCATAGAAGGATTGATAGAGCGGATTGATGTGCGCGTAGAAAAGGATGTTGACGATCATCGTCGTGATGAAGGCACCGCAGATCGCGCCAACCGAGCTGCCGCGGCCGCCGAAAAGGCTCACGCCTCCGAGCACGGTCGCGACGATCGAAGTGAGGGTA
>JASHVY010000403.1 GCA_030044345.1 Acetobacteraceae bacterium
AACCAGCCCTTCGCCTTCATCTGGGATGGCGGGCTCTATGAATGGGACGGCTGGGTGATCCCCGCGGGGCTGAGCGAGGACAAGCTCGCCCGCGCCCTGAAGTTCCTCCGCTTCTCGACGAACACGACCAGCCTCGTCGCGCAGGCGCGCTACATTGCCTATTCGCCGGCGCGCCAATCGTCCTTCAAGCTCATGCAGGACCTCGCCTACTACAAGAACCCGAAAATCCGCATGTGGCCCTACATGCCGACGAACCCGCCCCACCTGAAGCAGGCAATCGCAAAGAACGTGGCCTTCTGGGCGAACTATGGGCCGCAGCTCGACCAGCGATTCTCCTCCTGGCTCGCCACCTGAGCCGGCGGCGATGCCGGGCGGCACCGCCTCTGCTGCGGCGACACCGGGCACAACGGCACCGGGGCTGCCGGCCGCGGAGCGCGCTGCGCTCAAGCGCAGCCTGCGCCGGGCGGAGCGGCAGAAGCGGCTTGGGGCGTTCCTGCTGACCCTGCCGCTGCTGGCCTATCTCCTGCTGCTCTTCGTCATTCCGCTCGGCGGCATGGTGTGGCTGAGCCTCGCCAACCCCACGCTTTCCGAGCGGATGCCGCGCACGGTGGTGGCACTCCGGCATTGGCCGCCCCGTTCGCAGCCCCGTTCGCAACCCCTGGGGCAGCCCCAACAGCAGCCGAACGCGCTTCCCCCCGAGGCCGCCTATGCGGCGGTGGCGGCCGATCTCCGCGAGGATTTTCATACCCACACGTTCGGCCGCATCGCCAAGCGCCTGAACGAGGAATCGCCGGGCGCCTTCGGCCTGATCAACAAGACCACCTTCCGCATCGCCCATCTGCCGCCGCAGTCATCCTGGAAGAAGGTGCTGCAGGGGATCGATCCCGCCTGGAGCGAGCTCGCGTTCTGGCAATTGCTCAAGCGCGAAAGCGCGCCCGTGACAGCGGATTTCTATCTCGCCGCGCTCGACCTGCAATATGGACAGAACGGCCATATCGAGCGCGTGCCGGCCTATGAGCGCATCCACGTGCTCCTTTTCCTCCGCACGGCGTGGATGAGCGCGCTCATCACCCTGCTCACCCTCGTGCTCGGCTATCCGCTTGCCTACTGGATATCGCGCATGAAGGAACGGCGGGCCAATATCGTGATCATCGCGGTGCTCCTGCCGTTCTGGACGTCGCTGCTCGTGCGGATCGTCGCCTGGATCGTGCTGCTGCAATCACACGGGGTGGTGAACTCGGTCCTCATCGCCGCTCATTTGGCCTCGGCGAGCAACCCGCCCAAGCTCATCTATAACGGGCTCGGCACAATCATCGTGATGACGCAGGTGTTGCTGCCCTTCACGGTGCTGCCGCTCTACAGCGTCATGCGCGGAATCCCCGATTCCTACGTCCGCGCGGCGGTCTCCCTCGGCGCGCATCCCTGGCGCGCCTTCTGGAAAGTGTTCGCGCCGCTTTCGCTGCCCGGCGTGGGCGCGGGCGTCCTGCTCGTCTTCATCCTGGCGCTGGGCTACTATATCACGCCCGAGCTCGTCGGCGGCCAGAGCGGCCAGTTCATCAGCAACCGCATCGCATTCAACGTGCAGGAGTCGCTCAACTGGGGACTCGCCGCGGCCCTTGGCACGATCCTTACGGGGGTGACCCTCGTTTTGTTCGTGATCTATAACCGCATCATCGGCATCGGCAGGCTCTCGCTCGGATGAGCGCGGAGCTTCCCCATTCCGCGGGCCTGGTCGAGAGAGGATGGTTCTATCTCTTCCGCGCCTATGGGCTGATCGTCCTGTTCTTTCTGGTCATGCCCCTCATCGTCATCATTCCGCTCGCATTCAACGCCTCGCCCTATTTCGTGTTCACCCACAAGATGCTGGCGCTCGATCCTGCCGGATATTCGACCCGGTGGTACATGAAATTCTTCACCGACCCGAACTGGCTGCGGGCGGTGAAGAACAGCTTCATCATCGCCCCGCTCGCGACCCTGATCGCCGCCACGCTCGGAACGCTCGCCGCCCTCGGCCTCACGCGCCCGCATATGCCGTTTCGCACGGCGATCACGAGCATCCTGATCCTGCCGATGATCGTCCCGCTGATCATCACCGCGACCGCGTTGTTCTTCTTCTTCTCCTACCTGCACATCGTGAACACCTATCTCGGGATCGTCATCGCGCACTCCATCCTTGGCGTGCCCTTCGTCGTGATCACCGTGGGCGCCACGCTCAGCGGGTTCGATCAACGGCTTTACCGTGCCGCGCTGAGCCTCGGCGCCTCGCCGGTGCAGGCCTTCTTCAAGGTGACGATGCCACTGATCATGCCCGGCATCGTCGCGGGCGCGCTCTTCGCCTTCATGACATCCTTCGATGAGGTGGTGATCGTCCTTTTCATTGCCGGCCCCGAGCAGACGACCCTGCCGCTCCAGATGTGGACCAATCTGCGCTACACGATCGACCCCACCATCCTCGCGGTGGCGACACTGATCCTGCTGATCGCTGTCCTGCTGCTCCTCGGGCTCGAGCTTGCGCGCCGGCGGGGCCAATCCCTGCGTGGTCTGACGCCGTCCTGATCACGAAGAAAAGCATTACCGCCGGGCTTGCGCGAAAGCCTGGTCAATAAGACTTCTGTTGGAATCGGGGCGCGCAGCGATCCACCGAAATCACGAAATTGCCGGGAAATTGCCAGGGAATTGATCAAGAAAATAAAAAGTGAAAGCGTGACGACCTGACATCATCACGCACCAGAGCACGACGACCAAAACTTGTCACGATTCGGCCGAAGCCTTGATTTTGCCCGTGTCAGGCGAGTTGTTTTCCCGCGTTTGCGGGATAGCCGCTCATCTCAGTG
>JASHVY010000404.1 GCA_030044345.1 Acetobacteraceae bacterium
ACCAAAATATGAGTGGCCCGCTTTTTATGATGGGAATAAGCGTTTGGGCAGCGTACTCGAACCATTTGTCATATCCGAAAAGCAGATACAGCAAAACCATCGATCCACGAATGATCTTATAGTCGAGATCATGAACTCCAAAGGCAGCGGAACAGAGCGTTTTGGTAACGGAATTCACTTGAAGATTCCTTTATGTCAGTTGTGGGGGAATGTGAACGCGCCAGGAGGGACAAGGTCACCTTGCCGGCCTGCTCAAGACACATGGAACAATCACTGAGACGCACGCGGCGTGCCGAACCTGGCAGTCGCCGAACTCGCTCCCATATTGGCCGGGGCGGCCATTGTAGAAAATGCGTTTTTGCGCATGAAAGCGATAACCGAGCTTAACAAGGGAGGCGGTCGGCCCCGACGAACATCGAAAACGCAGAGGATGCTTGCCGTCACGCCTGCCCATGGCGCTTGCCGCCTGTTTCGCGTGTTTTTGTGTCTCTTTCCTGTTGGACGATCGAGGCCGTGCGTCGGAGCGCGACGACCTGCGAATGCGGCAAGCAAAGAAGAAAAGTTGTTCTTTCTTGAAAGAAAGAACCAAAGAACTTTTATCCTTTCATGCGGAGTCCGCAACCGGCGCCTGGTCCGGAAAACGGAGAAAAGTCTTTTTGCTTCTTTTTCTTCAGAAAAAGAAGTCTCCTTCTTTCTGACCTTCTGATCCTTCATCAAAGTGCATAACACTTTCTAGCGTCTTCGCACGTTCCAGAAGACCGGGATGCCGTTCAGGATTCCGGTGATGTCCTTGCGATAGGCGGTCGGGTTGAATTGCTGCCCGAGCGGGATGAAGGGGACGATATCGAAGGCACGGCGCTGCATCGCCGTCGCGATCGTCTTCTGCGCCGCTTCGTCCGGCGCGGCGAGCCAGTGATCGCGCAGTCTCTCCATCGTCGCATCGCTCGGCCAGCCGGGCGCGGCGCTCTTCCCGTTGCAGCGCAGGAACGGATTGATCGCGGGTCCGTCCATGTCGAGCCCGCTCCAGAAGGTGGAGAAGACGCTCCAGCCGCCCTTGTCGACCGGCGCCATGCTGGTGCGCCGCGCCACCACGGTGCCCCAGTCCATCGCCGCGTAATCGACATTCAATCCGATCTTCGTCATCATGTCGTTGCAGATATCGGCGAGCGCCTTGACGGTCGGGATATTCTGCGGCGCAAGCAGCACGATCTTCTCCCCGCCATAGCCGGCCGCCGCGAGATCCTTTTTCGTCTTGTCGAGATCGCGCGGGCCGGTGAGCGCCTGCATCCCGGCATCGTTCGCCATTTTCGTGCCGGGGCAGAAATACCCCACCCCGTCGTGCCAGAGCTCGGGGTCCGTGCCCACCACCGCGGTCATGTATTCGGCCTGGCTCACTGCGCCGATCACCGCGCGGCGGATCGCCGGCTTGTCGAAGGGCGGATTGAGCCAGTTGAATCGCATGGTGCCGATGAAGCCGGTGGGATCGACGATGCGCACGGCAAGATCGCGGTTGGCGCGCAGCTCGGGCAGCAGCAGCGCATCGGGGATCCACCACCAATCCACCTCGCCGGTCGCCAGTGCCGCGAACGCGGTCGCGGGATCGGTGATGACATGCCATTCCACGCGGTCGAAATGGGTGATCTTCGGTCCCGCCGTCCAGTCCGGCGTGCCGGAGGCGCGCGGCACATAATCCGCGAATCGCTCATAGACGAGGCGTGAGCCCACGATGCGCTCGGCCGCATTGAACCTGTAAGGCCCGCTGCCGATCATTTCGGTCACCTGCTTGAACGGATCGGTCGCGGCGAGCCGCTCGGGCATCATCGCGCACATATTGGGCGGGCTCTTGCCGAGCGCCTGCGGCAGCAGCGGGAAAGGATGCTTCAGGCGGAAAACGATCGTCTTGTCGTCGGCCGCGGCAAGCGCGTCGGTTGCCGCCATCAGCGCCTGGCCGAACGAATCGCGCGCGCCCCAGCGGCGGATGCTGGCCACGCAATCCCGCGCCAGCACCGGCGTGTTGTCATGGAATTTGAGGCCGGGGCGAAGGGTGAGCCGCCATTCCCTCCCGTCGCTCGAAACTCTGTGGCCCTCGACCATCTGCGGAGCTGCGGCAAAACCGTGCTCCGGGCCCTGCTGGCCGTAGAGCGTGTCGAAGACGAGATAGGCGTGATCGCGCGTCGGGTAGGTGGTGGTCCAGACCGGGTCGAGGACCGGGACATCCGCCTGCGGAACGAAACGCAGCACACGCTGGCTGGCAGCCGCGACGATGCGCGGTGCCGCCAGCGTCGCGGCCGCAGCTGCGAGCAATGTTCTCCTCTTCATGCTGCCCTCCCCGCAACACGCGCGCCGTTGTGACGCGGCGCAACTTCAGCCTAACCCGGGGTCCAGGGATTGTTAATTCGTCCGGGACCACACTTGGCGCGTCCGGAACTGGCGAGAGCGCGCATGGATCGAGCCCTGCCCCAACATTCCCCCGATCCTGTCCGGGACAAACATGTCCCGGGCAATGGCTGCGAGATCGTGCCGGCCGCGCAACCGGAGCCCGGCCTCCTCGCCGCGATCGCGGGGCCGCTCGCCGCCTTCAACGCCTGCTGGGCAGGGCCCGCCAATCCGCGGCCACTCGTCCTGGCGCTGCGGCGCACGCCCGGCGGCGAGATCATCGGCGGCCTCGCGGGCGAGACGATCTATCGCTGGCTCGCGATCCAGAGTCTCTACGTGCCGCCGGAGCTCCGCCGCCATGGTGTCGGCACGGCCCTTCTTCGTCGTGCCGAGGCGGAAGCCAAAGCTCGCTTCTGTATCGGCATCGTCGTCAACACCTTCAGCTTCCAGGCCCGTCCTTTCTATGAGCGGATGGGGTTCGCGCATTTCGGCACGCTCGAGGATTGTCCCCCCGGCCATCGCTGCTTCTATCTCGCGAAGCGCATCACTGCGTAGATAAAGATTCACGCCCCTGAAGAGCCCCGGCCAGCTTCCCGGCCGACCATGGCACGCAACTTGCTATTTGCGACGCGGGCCGGGAGAATATGACCCTTGTCTGGGCGGGGGCAGAGCCGGCATGGGGGCCGAGGCGACAAGCAGTGCCGAAAAGGAAGGCTTCGCACCCTTCGGCGAATGGCGGACCTGGTATCGGATCACCGGCACGCTCGACCCGGCTATGCTCGGGCGGGCGAAGCCTCCACTCGTCGTGCTGCATGGGGGACCCGGCTGCACCCACGACTATGTGGACAGCTTCAGGCTGCTTGCCGAAGGGGGCCGGGCCGTCATTCATTACGACCAGATCGGGAACGGGCGTTCGACTCACCTGCGGGGCAAGGGACCGGAATTCTGGACGGTCGCGCTCTTTCTCGCCGAGCTCGACAACCTGCTCGCCCATCTCGGCATCGCGGGCTCGTACCATCTGCTCGGCCAGTCCTGGGGCGGCATGCTCGCCGCCGAGCACGCGGTGCGTCGCCCGCACGGGCTCCGCGCGCTGGTGATTGCCGATTCACCGGCTTCGATGGCGCTCTGGGTCACGGAAGCGAATCGGCTTCGCGCCGATCTGCCCGCAGAGGTGCAGGCCGTCCTGCTCAGGCATGAGGCAGAGGGAACGGTGGACTCGCCTGAATATAAGGCAGCAGCGCAATCGTTCTATGATCGTCATGTCTGCCGCGTGGTGCCGAACCCACCGGAAGTGACCCGCACCTTCGATGCGATCGCCGACGATCCCACCGTCTATCACACGATGAACGGTCCCACCGAATTCCATGTCGTCGGCACGCTCAAGAACTGGAGCATCATCGACCGGCTGGACCGCATCACCGCGCCGACACTCCTCATCTCCGGCCGCCATGACGAGGCGACGGAGGCGGTGGTGCGGCCTTATGCCGAGCGGATTCCCGATATCCGCTGGAAAATTTTCGAGCACTCGAGCCATATGCCGCATGTCGAGGAGACCGCGCTCTGCATGCAGGTGGTCGGCGATTTCCTCGCCGCGCATGACAGCAAGAAATGATCCGCAATCCGCAGGGAAGGAGGCTCACGATGAGATTGTTTCGGAAATTGCCCATGGCGCCCGCCCTCGCCGCCGCGCTCGTTCTGGGTTCCCTCCCGGCGATCGCCGCGCCGAGCGGCCCGCATTATGGCGGCACGCTCAGGCTGGTCGCGGCCGCGGCCGAAGGCACGATGGACCCGCAGGTCAACTACACGCTGAAATACTGGCAGATCTTCCCCATTCTTTATGACGGGCTCGTCACCTTCCAGAAGGCCGGCGGCACGGATGCCTTCAAGATCGTGCCTGACCTCGCCGTCTCGATCCCGACGCCGACGGATGGCGGCAAGACCTACAGCTTCACATTGCAGAAGGGCGTTCGCTTCTCCAACGGCCAGACTCTGACGGCGGATGATGTGCGCGCGACCTTCGTGCGGATGTTCAAGGTGCTCAATCCGAATGCCGGCACCTGGTACAACGTGATCGAGGGCGGAGATGCGTGCGTGAAGACGCCGGCGAGCTGCACCCTGCCAGGCGTGGTCGCCGATGACGCGGCCGGCACCGTCACCTTCCATCTCGTGCATCCGGATTCGGAATTCCTCGACCAGCTCGCCGTTCCCTTCGGCTCGATCGCTCCGGCGAGCACGCCGGCCAAGGACATGGGCACGACGCCGATCCCCGGCAGCGGCGCCTACATGATCAAGAGCTATGATCCGAACAAAGGCATGGTGCTGGTTCGCAATCCCTATTTCAAGCAATGGAACGCGGCCGCCCAGCCATGGGGATATGTCGATGAGATCGACTATAATTTCGGCCTGACGCCCGACGCGCAGGTCACCGCCGTGGAGAATGGCCAGGATGACTGGTCGTTCGACAATATCCCGCTCGATCGGCTGAACGAGATCGCGACCCGCTATCCGCAGCAACTGCATCTCAACCCGCTGCTCGCCTATTGGTATCTTGAGCTCAACGTGAATTTGGCTCCGTTCAACAATCTCGCCGCGCGGCAGGCGCTCGCCTATGCGCTCAACCGCGGCGATCTCGTGAAGCTCTATGGCGGCCCCGCATTGGCGACACCCTCCTGCCAGGTGCTGCCACCGGGGATGCCGGGTTATGCGGCCTATTGCCCCTATACTCAGAATCCCGGCACCAAATGGACGGCGCCGGATATGGCAAAGGCCAAAGCGCTGATGGCGAAATCCGGCACCGCAGGCCAGGCGGTGACGATCATCACCCAGACGATCGACCCCTATCGCGCGCTCGGCGTCTATCTGCAGAGCCTGCTCAACCAGCTTGGCTACAAGGCTTCCGTCAAGGCGATCTCGCCGGATATCGAGTTCACCTATCTGCAGAACACCAAGAACAAGGTGCAGATCGGCATAAGCGACTGGTACCAGGATTATCCGGCCCCGTCGGACTTCCTCAATGTTCTCTATAGCTGCGCCAACTTCCATCCCGGCTCCGACACCTCGATCAATATGCCGGGCTTCTGCGACTCCTCGATCGACGCGCTGATGCAGCAGGCGATGACCCTTTCCCTCACCGATGAAGCCGGGGCGAACAAGATCTGGGCGGAGGTGGACCAAAAGGTCACCGACGCCTCGCCGACCGTGACCATGTTCAATCCGAAACATACCGATTTCGTTTCGAAACGGGTTGGAAACTTCGTCTTCAGCGGCCAGACCTACTTCCAGCCGGAGCTGGCCTGGGTGAAGTAGCCTTCGTGTCGGGCGCGGAGCCAACCTACGCAGAGGCCGGGTGGGACGAGCGGGTGGGGCTTGCCCCGCCCGCCCTCGGCTATTGGGCGGGCGCGTTCCGCAAGCTTCGGCGCAAGCCGAGCGCGCTCGTTTCCTTCGCCGTCCTCGTGCTGATCGTCCTTTCCTGCGTGGTGGCGCCCTATTACGCGCGCGATGTCTCGCGCACGGACCCCTTTGCCACCAATGTCGGCGGGACGACGATGGTGGGTGGCAAAAGCCTCGATGTGCTGCAGCAGGCGACCAATGGGCTCGGCCTCGGGCTCACGCCCATCGGTCCGCTCTGGCGCTTCGGGCCCTATGCGCTCGGCGCCGACGACCAGGGGCGGGATGTCGCGGCGCGGCTGCTCTATGGCGGGCGAAACTCGCTCCTGATCGGCGCCGCCTCGACCGTGATCTGCCTCGCGCTCGCGACCCTGACGGGGCTCATCGCCGGATTCTTCGGCGGAATCATCGATCGGGTGATCTCGATCTTTCTCGATATTCTCTGGGCATTTCCGATCTATCTCCTGGCGATCTCGCTCTCGATCGTGCTCATCAACCAGAGCATCGGGATCGGCCCGTTGCAGCTCACCGGCGGCAGTCTCCTCCTGCCGATCCTCATCATCGGCGTCGTCTATGTGCCCTATGTCGCGCGACCGATTCGCGGCCAGGTGCTGAGCCTGCGCAACAGCGAATTCGTGCTCGCCGCCCGCGGTCTCGGCGTGCCCGGCTTGCGCATTCTCTGGCGCGACATCCTGCCGAACGTGTTCAGCACCGTCATCGTCTTCGCGCCGCTGATGATGGCGCTCAATATCCTGACCGAGGCGGCGCTCTCCTTCCTCTCGGTCGGCGTGCAGCCGCCGGCGGCGAGCTGGGGCACCATCATCCATGACGGCGAGGCGCTGCTCTATACGCAGCCGATGGTCGCGATCGCACCGGGGATCGCGATCGTGCTCACCGTGCTCGCGCTCAATATCCTGGGCGACGGACTGAGAGACGCCCTCGACCCCCGCGCCAAGCTGCGCGTCGGCTAGCGGGCGCTGAAGAATGATGAAGGCTAAATCGAGATGATTCTGATTGAAGGCCAGGGGCTCTGCCCCTGCCCGGGTCCCCAACGCGCAAGCGCGTTGGGAGCCCGAACCCCGCTCAGGGCGGAGCCCTGGCATTTCTTCATTATCCAAGATTTGACCTGATATGTTCACCTTCATCGTCCGCCGGCTTCTGCACATGCTGCTCGTGCTGGTGGGCATCAGCGCGATGGTGTTCCTGATCTTCTTCGCAACCCCGGGCGCCGATCCGGCGGCGCGGATTGCCGGGCGCAATGCCACGCCCGACACGGTCGCCGCCGTGCGCAAGGAGTTCGGCCTCGATAAGCCCTTGCCCGTCCAGTACGTCCTGATGATGGATCATCTCCTCGTCACGCGCGACCTGACCTCCTTCGTCAATCGCGGCGAGAAGATCGTGCCGGAGATCGAAGAAGCAGCACCGATCACGCTTTCGCTCGTGCTCGGCGCGGCGGCGATCTGGGTCGGCCTCGGCGTGCTGGTCGGCGTGGTTGCCGCCGCCTTCAAGGATACGGTGATCGATCGCGGCCTGATGGTGGCAAGCCTCATCGGCGTCTCCATCCCGGTCTTCTGGCTGGGGGAGGTCGTGAACCTGCTGACGCAGAGCCGGCTGCACGGCACGTTTCTTTTCTCCTGGGTGCCGGCGCTCGGCTATGTGCCGCTCAGCGCGAACCCGGCGGGCTGGTTCGCCGCGCTGCTGCTGCCCTGGATCACGCTCGCCGTGCTCTATATCGGCATCTACGG
>JASHVY010000043.1 GCA_030044345.1 Acetobacteraceae bacterium
TGTATGGCACCAAGTCGAAAGGGTATCGTTCTTCGGTTCGTCCGATGAAACGTCGAGGTGATCGGCGCCTCCTCACGTCAAGCACCAAGGTTTCAAGAGGCTCATCGCCGAAAACGGGAGAATTATTCCATTTACATCGTGATTGGAACAGTGGGAAACGCCCTCGTTCTCATGGCGCCATCGCGGGAGAGAGAGCGGACGGCTGAATACTCTTATCTTCGCCGTCGATCGCTCCCGCCGCGGCCTCTAAGGCAGCCGCCAGCCTCGTGGCGATACCTACCCTCAGCGAGGTTCCCGCGGAAACTGCTTTGAGTTCGGCATGGTAAAGCTCGACTGGCCCCGTAACAATATCACTCGTGTTTAAGACACACTGACACCATTCGCCATTCACGCATGGTTTGGTGGATCGCCTGGCAAGCTGATTGCTGATCGCCGCCAAGAAGTCGATAAACTACTTTCCCCACCGGTCCCTGGCGCGTCGAGATCGGAAGGGAAAACCCAGGAAGTCGAACTTGATATGCTCGTGCCGCCCTGGCCGAACATTATCTGTAACAGTGGACGAACCTGGTTTTCTCGTGGCCTGAAGCACCAGGTTGCCTTCGGCAAGGCGACCGTGGGTGGCCTCCAGCACCGATCGAGCCTCTTCAGTCCTGCAATGAACAATAGCATCGGCACACGGAAGGTCGAATATTATAACAACATTCAGGCCTTGACCTTCTCCAATGCGGCCCAGTCAAAAACAATGCCGTGGCCTGGCGTCTCCGGCGCCACTGCCTTGCCATCGCGAATAGCGGTCGGCGCGGCAATGTAACGGTCGAGCCCAAATCCATGCACCTCGAGATACGACCGGTTCGGCACCGCAGCAAGCAGGTGCACCGTAAGGTCGTGTGCACCGTGAGAGGTCAGCGGCAGATTATGGGCCTCCGCCAGATGCGCCACCTTCATAAACACTGTCACCCCACCGCAATTGGTCGCGTCCGGTTCCGGGAAGGTGACGCCGCCAGTGACGATCATCTGGGCGAATTCGTGCAGCGTGTGTAGGTTCTCGCCGGTGGCGATGGGCACGCCGCCGTCGCGCACGATCCGCGCGTGCCCGGCAACGTCGTCAGGAATGGTCGGCTCCTCCAGCCAGGTTAGGTTCAGGTCGCGAAAGGCGCGCGCGGCGCGGATCGCCTCATCTGCGGTCCAGCGCATGTTGGCATCCACCATCAGGGGGAAGTCCCCGCCAAGGTGCTGGCGCATCGCCCGCACCCGTTCCACGTCCTCCGACAGGCGCGCACGCCCAACCTTCATCTTGATCGCGCGAAAGCCCTTGACGAGATTATCGTCCGTCTGCCGCAGCAGCGCATCCAGTGTGAACTCCAGATCGATACCTCCGGCATAGCAGGGCACTGCGGGGTCGAATCCGCCGAGGAGACGCCAGAGTGGTGTTTCGTGGCGACACGCCTTGAGATCCCACAGTGCGATGTCGCAGGCAGAGACTGCTAGGCTGACGCTCCCGCCGCGCCCACCATAATGAAGGCGCCACCACATCTTCTGCCATAAGGCTTCGATCTCCCCGGCATCCGCGTTTTGCAGCAGCGGTCGCAAGTACTGATCGATCAGCGCATGCACCGCAGCCCCGCCGGCGCCAGTCGTGTACGTGTAACCGACACCCTCGGCGCCATCGCTGTCGCGCAGCCGTACGGTGACCAGCTCGAAATCCGTCATCGTGCCATGTGTGGAATCCGACAGCGGAACCGGGAGCTTGATGCGATAAAGGCCGGGCTCGATCGAGCTGATGGGCATTAGGGGGTTCCTCACTTTTCGTGGTGGTCAAACCTTGTCGCGTTGCCGTACTAATTGGACAAGCACCTCGATCACCTGGAATTCCCGAACGCTCGCTCTCAGCGTCCCCCATGGACACTGGACTCGTCATGGATCATCAGGTGCTTGACCGTGAAGCCATATCGTTTCGCAAGGATTTCAGAGACCCGTTGCCGATGGCAGATTCCGGGATCGGCCTCATAGCAGAGCAGGCAGGATGGTGTCCGAGTCGCGAGTTCCGCGAGTTCCTGCAACGCAATCTCGGCTTCGAGAGTCTTAAGCCTGGCGTCGACGATCTGCCAGAATCTTGCCCATTCGCGTCTGCGGTTGGCCTCGCGCCCTTCCGGCGGCGTGCCGAGCGCGCGTAGATGGACATAGCCGATGCCGGCTTGCGCCAGCCCAGCCGCAAGCTGGCGTTTGGAAAAACCAGCACGGCGCGACAGTGGAAGGTCGCGCACATCGATCACCAGCATGACACCGACCGATTGCAGCTTCGCCAGAAATCCCGGCCACCCGGATTTCTCGTATCCGATCGTCCAGACGTGTCCCGTCATTTGGAACTGTACCCGCCACGCCGCTGAACGCGAATTCCACCACCTTGACCCGAAGCGCGCAATATCCGAGGTCCCAAGATGGCTTCAACGCGGGTTACAGCCAAGGCATCCCCGATGGTGCCAGAGAAACTTTGCCTGAGGACGAAAGGTTGGTCGAACCCGGTGTTGCCAGCCCTGCTCTACTGCAACGCGGCACGATCTTGCGGCTGTCAGGATGCCGCCGGATTGCGTGGTTAAATGACGGGCTGCTGACGAATGGCACTTTCTTGTGCTCGCTGCACTTTTCCCAAAGTGTTCATGCCTTGTTTTAAATCCGTGACCATGAAGTGCTGCACATTTGTGAGCACAGAGCTCGGTGGCTTCTATGAAATACTGTAAGACTGCACTCGGTTTTCCGACTCCCGATCGGAAACTTGCTATTCGTCCGCAATGATCACAGCCCTTCCTGCTCCAGGATGATCGAAACAGGGCGGCGCGAGCTAACGGGGTCGACAACGACGCATATAGAGCGTCGCTCATACCAAGTGCGCAGTACGACGGCGACGAGTTCGGCATTACGGGTTTCGAAACATCGTTCTGTACCATCCAAAATCTCAAGGACGAAGCCGTCGAAGTTGCCGCGATCGTCACGAAGTGAAGCGAGGACATGCCCGGTAAGCGCGATGCTATCGCCGGAGCCTGGCCTGGATGGAGGCGCGGGGCGAGTACCCGAAGGGCAGGGATTGTCGCGAGGTGCATCCTGGGCCATCATTTCGCAGCCTCCCCTGCTTGCCGCCTTGCCAGGCAGTGGCGCTGGGGCCATAGAGCCGCTGCCGCGGTCCAAT
>JASHVY010000405.1 GCA_030044345.1 Acetobacteraceae bacterium
CATCCTCCGCCTGGACCTGGCCCGCGCGGCGATTGCCGCGCTGCTCGCCCCATGCGCGCAAGCCGCGGAAGAGGGCGGCGCGGAAGCCGGCCTCATGCGTGCCGCCCTGAGGGGTTGCGACGGTGTTGCAGTAGGAATGGAGGAAGCCGTCCTCCCCTTCGAGCCAGGCGACCGCCCACTCGACGCGGCCCGCCCCACCGGGAAGCTCCGCCTCGCCGGCCCAGAGACCCGGAATGGCGCGGGCGAGGCCACTGAGTTCGGCCTCGAGACTGTCCGCAAGGCCGCCCGGGAAATGGAGCACGGAATCGGCCGGAATGTCCGTGCCGCGGACGAGGGCGGGCGGGCAGGACCAGCGGATCTCGACGCCGCGGAAGAGATAGGCTTTCGAGCGGCAGAGCCGGTAGAGCCGGGCGGGGCTGAAGCGGGTCTCGCCGAAGATTTCGGGATCGGGGTGGAAGCGGATGAGCGTGCCGCGGCGGTTGGGCGTCGGGCCGGCATTGGCGAGCTTCGCCTGCGGCTTGCCGCGCCGGTAGCGCTGGCGCCAGAGCGTGCGCTCGCGCGCCACCTCGACCTCGAACCATTCGGAGAGGGCATTGACCACGGAACTGCCGACGCCGTGCAGGCCACCCGAGGTGGTATAGGCCTTGCCGCCGAACTTGCCGCCCGAATGGAGCGTGGTGAGGATCACCTCCAGCGCGGAGAGCTGCTTGAACTTGGGGTGGGAATCGACCGGGATGCCGCGGCCATTGTCGCGCACGGAGAGCACATTCCCGTCTTCGAGCGTGACCTCGATGAAGCCGGCATGGCCGGCGACCGCCTCATCCATCGCATTGTCGAGGATTTCGGCAGCGAGGTGGTGCATGCCCGCCTCATCCGCGCCGCCGATATACATGCCGGGGCGGCGGCGGACGGGCTCCAGCCCCTCCAGGACCTCGATGTCCTTGGCGCTATAGGCCGTGGCGCTATTGGCCGTGCTTGGGGAGCGGTCGGCCTTGCCGGTGGACGAGGCGCGCCGCCCGCTGGCGGGCCGGTCGAAAAGATCGTTCATGAAGCGGTCCCGAGTCGTAGGGAGTAAATTAAGGGACGCGGCTAGGGGTTGGACAGGGTTGGACGCGCGGGGGCGGGTTTGCGGCTGCGGCGGGGCGGCACCGGGTCCACGGCGATGTAGCGGTGCCAGCAGTCCGGGCCTTCAGGCACCTGGAAAGCGCGGGCGCGGGCGAGCACCGCCTGGTCCGCCTCGGACAGGCGCTCGGACTCGCGCAGATGCTCGCGCCAGTCCTGCATCGCCCAGATCTCGATCCAGGCATCGCGGCGGGCGAGATCCTTGTAAAGCTGCCAGAATTGGGCGCCGGTGCGGCCACGGACATGCTCGACCTCGGCCATGGCGGCGAGGAAGCGCTCACGGGCTTCGGGCGGCACCCGGTAGTGCTGGGTTTCGAGCACCCGCCCGCCGGCGCGGGCGAGCGCGATGGCGGGGCCCTCTTCGGCCTCGGCGCGGACGGTGACCTGCTCGAGGACGAGGCGGCCGGCGCCGAGCGCGAGCCCGATGCCGAGCACGGCGGCGATCGCCATCGTCCAGGGCAGGCTGACGCGGGTGCCGAGCCAGCCCCAGAAGAAGGCGCCGAGAACGAGCGAGCCATTGGAGAAGAGCTGGTAGATGCCGACCGCGCGGGCACGGACCCAGGCGGGGGCGGCGAACTGCGTGACCGCCTGGGTGAGCGAGCTTGCAATCACCCAGCCCGTGCCGAAGAGCGCCATGGCAATGGCCGCCATCAGCCAGCCTGAAGCACGGGCGAGCAGCAACATGCCGAGACAGGAGATCAGGCTCGCCGCCATCGTCAGATCCCCGCGCGGGAACCATCGGTGCAGGGTGGGCAGCAGCATGCCGCCGCCGACCGCGCCGAGCCCCATGAAGCCGAGCAGGACGCCGAAGACACCGGCGCCGAGATGGAGGTCCTGCTTGACGATGAGCGGCAGCAGCGCCCAGGGAGCCGCCGCCGGGAAGAAATAGACGGAGATCTGGAGGATCGCCGCCAGGACGTGCGGGCTGTGGCGGACAAAGCGGACGCCGGCGCGCATGGCCGTGACCAGATGCTCGGGCGGCAGATGCGAGGCGCGCAGAGGCCGGCGCCAGACGAAGAGCGCCCAGACGGGGGAGAGGAACGAGGCGGCATTGAGCGCGAAGGCGAGCGCGGCGCCGAAGGCCGCGACGAGGCCCCCCGCGATCGCCGGGCCGGCGGCGCGGGCGATGTTGAAGCTCACCCCGTTCAGCACCACCGCCTGGCCGAGATCGGCGCGCGGGACGGCTTCGGAGATGGCGGCCTGCCAGGCCGGGCCGTTCATCGCCGTGCCGACGCCGATCGCGAAGGTGAGCAGCAGGAGCGTGAACGCATCGACGACATGGGCGAGGGTCAAAGCGGCGAGCAGAGCCGCGGAGACCAGCATCTCGATCTGGGTCACGATCAGGAAGCGGCGACGATCGACGATGTCGGCGAGCGCGCCGGCGGGAAGGGCAAGCAGGAAATAAGGAAGGATGGTCGCCGCCTGCACCAGGCTCACCATCAGCGCGTTCGGGCGGAGCGTCGCCATCAGCCAGCCCGCCCCGGTGTTCTGCATCCAAGTGCCGAACGCGCTGACGAGGTTGGCGATGAAGAGGGAGCGGAAGACCGGGTGACGGAGCGGGACCAGGGCGGAGGGCAGGCGCATCCGGTCGTTTTTATCGCGGGCAGGTACCGCGGGCCATGGCGGGGCCGCCGCGGTGGCGGGGACTCAGTCCTCCAGGCGATGGACGTCGTGCACCACGAGGCCTTCTTCCTCGCCCGGGATCTGGAGCCAGGTCTTGTGGCGAAGGGTGCGGACGGTATCGCGGTAGCCGCAGTCCCAGTGCTCACGCATGGAGAGCGCGCTGAACTCGTAATCCTTCGCCTGCCCTTCATAGGCGGCTTTCTGGTAGATCATGTGGATGAGCGAGATTTTCGGCAGGTCCGAGAGGCGTTCCTTGAGCGCGCGTTCCGCCGGGCTCAACTGATCGTCCTTGAGCTTGGCAAGGAGCGCGCGGAGCTGCACGTTCTTGGCATGCAGCATCTGGAAATAGGCGGTCATCAGCCGGGTGCGGCTGGAATACTGGATATCTTTCTGGCGGCTCAGGACATCGAAGAAATCGCGCGGCGTTTCACCGCGGGAGCTGAAGAGATCGACCTGAAAGACGATGAGATTGTTCGAGCCGACATGCTCGAAGAGATGCTGGAGCGGCGTGTTGGAGACGAGGCCGCCATCCCAGTAATAATCGGTGCCGATGGGAACCATCGGCAGCCCCGGCGGCAGAGCGCCGCTCGCCATCACATGCTCGGGCAGGATCTCGACTTCGGCGCTGTCGAAATAGGTGAAGTTGCCGGTCCGCACATTGACCGCGCCGACGGCCAGGCGCGTCTTGCCGCTATTGATGAGATCGAAATCGACGAGGCGAAGCAGCGTCTCGCGCAACGGCGAACTGTCATAAAAGCTGGTGGCGCCGTTGGAGCCGCGCGGACGCATCCAGGGCGGGGGGATGTTCGGCTTGAAGAAACCCTCCTGGCCGAGCAGGGTGGTGAGGTAGGCCGACC
The DNA here is from genome assembly GCA_030044345.1 of Acetobacteraceae bacterium. Classification (GTDB taxonomy): domain Bacteria; phylum Pseudomonadota; class Alphaproteobacteria; order Acetobacterales; family Acetobacteraceae; genus JAKAWQ01. The sequence goes on from JASHVY010000405.1 coordinate 3,603, forward strand.
AGAGATTGTGCGCCCGCCGCGGATCATCGCCATCGGGCGCGAAGAGCCAGACCGGACGGTCGGTGATGGTCTGCCAGAATTCGCGCAGCCGTTCGAGCCGCCGCTCCGGCGGATTGCCGGCGATGATCGCGGAATTGATGCTGCCGATCGAGACGCCGTTCACCCAATCCGGCTCGAGCCCGGCTTCATGCAGCGCCTGATAGACGCCGGCCTGATAGGCGCCGAGAGCACCGCCACCCTGCAGAACGAGGGCAATTGCATGACAGCCGGGCGGCCGCCAGGCAGCTTGCGGCGTGAGAGGCGGCGGCAGTGGGCCTGCATCCATTGCGGCTTCGTCCTCTATGAAAGACGGGAATGAAAATGGGGTTTTCAGAGCCGCCTTGCAATCATGCATTCGCGCATACATTCACGCATGCTTCCGTGAAGGATTCCATTCATGCTTCCATTGGCGACGCGGCGGGCTTTGCAGCGCGGCCGTCTTTCGCCAAAATATGCTGCTCTGCAAACGCAATGGAGAAAGGGCGATGAGCCTCAAAGGAAAGGTGGCCCTGGTCACCGGATCGACGAGCGGCATTGGCCTCGGCATCGCCCGCGCGCTCGCGGCCGAAGGGGCCGCGATCATGATGAACGGGTTCGGGCCGGCCGATGCGATCGGCAAGCTGCGTGGCGAGCTTGCTGCGGAATTCGGCGTGAAGGTTGGCTATAATGGCGCGGATATCAGCAAGCCCGCGGACATTGCGGCAATGATCGCCGCGACCGAGGGCGAGCTCGGCAGTCTCGACATCCTGGTCAACAATGCAGGCATTCAGCATGTCGCCGACCTCGTTGATTTTCCACTCGAGCGGTGGGAGGCGATCATCGCCATCAATCTTTCCGGCGCCTTCTACGCGATGCGCGCCGCCCTGCCGGGAATGAAGAAGCGCGGCTGGGGACGGGTGATCAACATCGCCTCCGCCCACGGGCTGGTGGCAAGCCCGCAGAAAGCGGCCTATGTCGCGGCCAAGCATGGGTTGGTCGGGCTGACCAAGGTCGCGGCGATCGAGACGGCGAATGATGGCATTACCGTGAACGCGATCTGTCCGGGCTGGGTGCTGACGCCGCTCGTGCAGAAGCAGATCGAGGACCGGGCGAAGGAGAAGGGGATCAAGGTCGAGGACGAGGTCGCCGGCTTCGTTTCGGAGACGCAGCCGATGCACAAATTTTCGACGCCCGAGGAGATCGGTGCCCTTACGGTGTTCCTGTGCTCGGATGGAGCGAAGACGATCACCGGCGCGCCGCTTTCGATCGATGGCGGCTGGGTCGCGCATTAGAGAAAAAAGGAGTTTGGCGGTGGCGGAGGGTGCACGGAGAGGCGCGAGATAACTGCCGGATTGATGGTGAGCACGGGATCATCCCGTGCTCACCATTTTCTGAAATAAATATTCAAAATAATTTCATGTCTTTCCTTTGCCTGCGCTTCGACCCGAGGCTTGGCTTTTGTCCTCGATAACGCCGCCCGTGGGGGGCCATCTCTGCACGAATTCGGCGAGAGGGAGCGGGTGACGATCTACCGGGTGGACGAGGTGAGCGGGCTTGCGGACCGGTCCTGTCGTAAAACGAGATCGACATAGAGTGTCGTGGTCCAGCCATAGTCATGGATGACCCGGCGCATGGGATTGTCCGGCGAGCAGATGCCTTTCCGCAGCAGGAGAGGCGGCGGCACTTCCCATCGATCATCGTAATATTCAAAGAAAGTCCCGTAAGCTTCGCAGGCCTGCTCCACCCTCCGGATGGTGACAGCATCCAGGGACTGCGCGAGCTCGGCGAAGCGTTCGTCATGGCGCGCATATCGCTCAAGCCCTCGTGCGATCAGCCAATTGACATTCACCCAGGTCGGGCCGCGCCACATATCCTTGGAATAATGTTCCCGATCACGCACCGCGATGGAGGGCACGGGAAACGCGGTGGCGAACATCTCCGGATCGAGAAGGTGCTGCGCGAGCGCCGCCGCCCTTTCCGGTGACGCAGCACCGCAAATCAGCGGGAGAAAGCCGACGCTGGCGAGAATCGGCGAGCGTGCATCGTTGGAGGCATCATAATCACAGTAGAATTGGTCCTTCTCCGACCAGAGATGCTGATTGATGCGTTGGCAGAGACGCGCATGTTTCTCCTGCCATGGCGCGATATCCTCCTCGTATCCGAGCTTCCGCGCCAGCGTCGCCATGATCTCGTATTCGCGCGCGAGATAGGCGTTGAAATCGACGGCGGCCAATCGGGTGGGATAGTGGAAATCGAAGCGGGGCGAATTGTCCATCCCGCTTTCGCCGCTTCGGCTTGCGGGATCGCCTTCCACGAACCATTCGACAAGGCCGTCCCCATCCTTGTCGCGATTCTCCATATCCCAGCCGATATAGGCGGCGAGCTTCGGATAGAGGCGCCGCAGCCATTCGGGATCGCCCAGCATCTCATTCACCAGCGCGACCCCCCAGGCCAGAATGGGGGGCTGCGTATATTCCGACGGATTCCTGGTGGGCGACATCTGGTGCGGAATGAATCCGCCGGGCCGCTGAAATTCGAACACCGCATCGAGCGCCGCGCGGGCCAGCATGGGATCGATATGCCGCCAGCCGATCGCATGAAAGACGGAGTCCCAAAGCCACATATCCTTGTGCGGCCAGCGATCGGGCGTGGTCCAGGAAGAATGGATCGCCCCTTCGGGGGCAGAGAGCTGCCCCTTCATCACGGAAAGGGCCCGGAACAATGTTTTGCGGGTGGATCCGGAAAAGCGCTTCAGGACCGGTTGATCGAGGATCCATCGGCTTCGCAGCCGCCAGGACGTTTCGATGTCCGCATCGATGAGGGCCGGATCGAAGTGGGATGCGGCCCCGATGAGAGAGCGATCCCCTTTGGAAAGGGTGCGGATCTTCTCATCCGCGTCCGTTATCGTCACCGGCCCGGAGATCAGCAGATGATGGGCATCGAGCAGAGAGCCTCGGGTTACCCGCCCTGAGGATTCGCGAAAGGAAAAGAAATCGTTGGAAACGATGATTTCCGTCCCGGGTTTCTGGCCGAAGACAACGGGCAAGCGGCCGGGATAGACAATTTCCATCCCGGAAGGATTCGCAACCGTTCTGATGACCAGGCCGGTCTCATAGTGGGTCGGCCCGTCGATGCCCGAATAAGCCATCAATTGCCCGCCATGCCATTGCGGCACGGAGAAGGAAGCGAGCGCGTCCGACGATGTGTCATTCATGACAATGATCCGGCGAAGATGCGGGCAGAAGAGCCTGGTTTCTTTTGTTCATCGCGGGTCCTTCGCGGGAAACCGGCCGGGTCGCGGTTGGCGGGACAGGCTTTCCAGTGAGCCGTCCGGGCCTCTCACCTTCATGGCCCTGACATTTTCGAGAGGCTGGAACAGGGAATTCGCGGAGATGCCGCGCGCGTGATCGAGGGAAATATTCCCTCTCTCGATATCCTGCATCCAGACGGAAGGGCGCGCATCCGGCCGGGCACATTCGAGCGTGAAGTTCCGCACGGCGAGTCCCCGGACATGGCGGGCCAGAAGGCCGGAGGCAGGGAGCTCGGCGCCGAAGCATTGGACATGTCCGCCCGGTTCCGGATAGGAGCGCACGGCCTCGGGCGGCACGATCGCCGCCATTCTTGCCGTCCCGCCCCCTCTCATTCTCATATGAATATGATTCATCTCGACATCCTCGATCGGATGGCCCGGGATGCCGCTCACGATCATCGGCATGGCGCTGTAGGTCTGCTCGCAATAGACATCGCGAATCGAGAGGCCGCGCAATCGTCCCGGGAGAGTGTTTTCGGGGCCGCGCAGCCGCGCGCCGAGCCGGACGAAGAGAGGGGCGCTGCGCACGTCATGCATGGTGAGGCCTTCAATGACGACATCCTCCACGATGCCGCCATCGACCGTGATGACCGCGATGCCGCGGCAACCGCGAAGGACATTGCTCCTCATCACGATATTGCGGAAACCGCCATTGGATTCCGTGCCGAGCTTGATGCGGCAGGTGTAATGCTCGGCATTCGTGCGGGCATCGTTTCCGAGATGCCGGTAGGTGCCGTCCATCACCGTGCCGGGGAAATAGGCGCCCGTGACGATGCAATCGCGGATCAGGACATTTTGGGTGGGAACGGGCCGGCCGAGCGCGTAGGTGCTTTTCAGACAGATCGCGTCGTCGTTCGGCGAATTGACCTTGCAGCCGACGACATGGACCGTGTCGCAGCCATCGAAGTTCAGGCCGTCACGGTTCGTGTCGATCCTGAGGTTCTCGGTTCGGATATTGTTGGTGCCGGTGGCGAGAACGGCGCAATGGCCGCCTTCGCGCACCGCGATATCCTTGAGAATGACGTTCTCGCAGCCGAGCAGCGCGACCGCCTTGTTGCCCACGCCGGGCCGCGCGGCCGGCGGACGGCCGGGCTCGAAGTCTCCGTTGACGAGGCCCCGGCCCCAGATCTGGCCCTGTCCCTCGATCGCGAGATCGCGAAGATTTTCCCCCCATATCAGGCTGTTGTGCCAATGGCTGTGGCCGAAATCCTGATAGGGGAAGCGCGATGCGATGCTCTCCTCCGGCGGATCATAGCCTTCATGATGACTCGCATGGGGCGGCGGCTCCGCGCCCACGATGACGGCGCCTTCATCGAGATGAAGCCGGATGCGGCTTCCGAGACGGATGGAGTAGCTCAGGTAAATGCCCGGCGGGAACCAGATCGTTCCGCCACCTGAATGGCTTGCCGCCGCGATCGCGCGATTGATCGCAGCACTGTCGATCGCCCTCCCCTCGCCCGTTGCTCCAAACGAACGCACATCGAAGAGATTACCCGGCGGAATGGAGAGCGCCTGCAGGGCGGCGCTGGCTTCGGGGGGTCCGTTCACGGCCGCGCCGATCGGGTGATTCGAGCGCAAGCCGGATCCTCTGCCTCACTCGTCTCAGCTTCCGTGCAGATCATCTTCGGCCGACCAAGATTGCGGAAATGTCCCCTAAGTTGCCGGCTTCCTGCGTTGGTTGCAGGCTCTGCCACGCGGCTCTCCCTCTTGCGCGCGGCAAGGCCAGGCCAACGGGAACCGACTCGGCCTTCACCTCAAGCCGCGGAGTGTGCACGGAAGGCGGTGCGGGCGATACTGCGGACTTCTGTGCCGGCGATCGCTTCCGCCTTGTGCGGCGCAATACCGGGCTTGCTGGAGAGAGGGGGCCGCGGGACGGACACTCGTGGCCCTCATCGCGGCCCGCTATAGAAGGAGGGACGATGAGGCGGGCAGCGAATTGTCCGGCCTCGTTCCTGGGAGGAATATTGCGTGGACGAGGCCTCGCCCCTGTTATCCACCTGGAT
>JASHVY010000406.1 GCA_030044345.1 Acetobacteraceae bacterium
CGGGGGTGGCCGCTCTCTGCTGCTGAATGGCCATACCGATGTGATTGCGATCGGCAATCGCGAAGCCTGGAACGACGATCCATGGTCGGCGGTGATCAGGGAAGGGCGCCTCTATGGCCGCGGAGCGGCGGACATGAAGAGTGGCGTCGCGAGCCACATCATGGCCGTGGCAGGGCTGATGGCGGCTGGCCTCAGGCCCAAGGGGGACGTCTACATCGATATCGTGATCGATGAGGAAGTGAGCGGACACGGAACGCTGGACACGGTGATCCGCGGCTACAGGGCGGATGCGGGCATCTCGGGCGAGACCAGCGGGCTTGCCATCCAGCCGGCCTGCATCGGCCGGATATGGTTCGAAATCGAAATAATTGGCAAACCGGCCGGCATTCAGCGCCACCACGAAGGAGTGAGCGGCATCGAGCTTGGCTATAAGCTCGCAAAGGCGGTGGAAGCGCTGGAGGCGGTCCGCATGGCTTCGGTCACGCATCCGCTTTACCCGAACATCCGCGAATCGATTCCTTGCACCATCGGCAGCTTTCAGGCTGGCGGCTACCCGAGCGCATTTCCCTCCGACTGCCTTCTCAAAGGCAGCATGGCGACCGTACCTGGAGAGAACCATGATGGCGTCAAACGGAGCCTCGTTGAACATATCGCCCGTGCCGCCGCCGAGGATCCCTGGATGAAAGAACATCCGCCGAAGGTGCGGTTCGTCGGCTATGACGCGGAGGCATCGGCCATTCCGCGCGGCCACCCGATTGTCGAGATTCTATCGAGGAACATGAAGGAGATCAGCGGGCGCGAGCCCGAGATCAGTGGTCGGCAAGGCGCTGCGGATACGCGGTTCCTCAATCTCTATGCGAACACACCGACAGTGATCTTCGGTCCGGGTTCGACTGCTGTCATGCATGCGGACAACGAATACGTTGCGATCGACGATTATACGACCGCGATCAAGGTCGTGGCCCTCAGCATCTGCGACTGGTGCGGGATCGCGGAGAACGGCACCGGCGGGAGAGCGTAGAAGCACATTCCAGAGCGGTGTGCGTTTCCATGGACCCGCGCACACCGCTCGATGGATTTGTTTTACGAGCATCTTCACGCGATCAGCCGATTCCGGCTCATCGCGATCTGCGCTAAAAGTCGCCGGTCCTGTTCGAGCCGAAATGCCCGACACCCCGGCAGATGCAGCTTGCCAACGTCTTTTGCTGCTATCGCGAAATGGCGACAATGATCTGAAGGATTATCAGCTCTGAAGGTCCTGGGGCACTGCTGGGCCGCCAATCTGATTTAGGATCAGAACGGCCGCCTGCCCACGAAAACCAAATAAATTCAAAAAGTTAAGAAATTTGTGACCGCTATGGCCAGGCGGGAAGATTTTTGATCCGTATTAAATCACTGAATTTATTAAGAAAATAGATCACAGAGCATGGCTGGGGGACCTGGATTCGAACCAAGGCTGCCCGGTCCAGAGCCGGGAGTTCTACCGCTAAACTATCCCCCAGCAATCATCGCGTCTGCGCCCATGACAGAGGCTCATGATGCACGCCGCGGATTTAGTTAGCCGCCTCCAGGCGCCCCGGCAAGACCGCATGCGCGGACCGGAGCAGGGCGCGCTCCGCGCACGGGACAGATTTCTCTTGCCGCTCAGGCGGTTGGGAGTGAACTATGACGATCCTTTGGCACATGCCCCTGACGCCCGCCGATGGCCGAATCTTCCGCCGCCCTTCGCCGGCCACTTCCCTTTGCCCGCCCTGCCGGGCACGTCTTCGCCGCTCTCGATCTCGGCACCAACAATTGTCGCCTGCTTGTCGGCACGCCCCTCGGCAGCGGCTTTGCCGTGCTCGAGCGTTTCAACCGCATGGTCTGCCTCGGCGAGGATCTTGAACGCACCGGCGCGCTCGGCAATGCGGCCATGGATCGTGCCCTGGAGGCGCTCGCAGATTGCGCGGCCCGGCTGGCCGCCCACAAGCCGGACAGGCTCGCCGCCGTCGCCACGGAGGCCTGTCGCCGCGCCGCCAACGGGGCGGAATTCCTTGCCCGCGCCCACCGCGAGACGGGTCTCGACATCAGTGTCATCTCCGCCCGCGAAGAAGTGGAGCTGGCCATCGAGAGCTGCGCCTCGCTTCTCGCCCGGCGGGATGGCGCGCCGGCAACCCGCCGGGTCCTCCTCTTCGATATCGGCGGCGGCTCGACCGAGCTCGCATGGCTTCGTCTCGACACCGACGGCACCTCGAGCCTCATCGGCTGCGCCTCGCTGCCCGTGGGCGTCGTCACGCTCGCCGCGCGCTATGGCGCCGCCTCCTTCACCGCCGCCGGTTTCGCCGCCATGGTCCACGATGTGGCAGAGCTTCTCACCCCGTTCGATGAAATCCATTGCATTGCCCGCGAAATCCGCGTGGCCGGCCCGGAAGGCAGCGTGCGCCTCCTCGGCACGAGCGGCACCGCAACCATGCTCGCCGCCCTGGCCCTTTCCCTGCCGCGTTATGATCGCCGTCTGATCGACGGCGCCGTGCTCACACGCGCGGCCGCCGGCCGGGCCCTGGCCGCCCTTTGCAGCCTCGAGCGCGGCGCGATCGAAACCCACCCCTGCATCGGGCCCGAACGCCTTCTCTATGTTCGCCCGGGCGCTGCGATCTTTGCTGCCCTGATGCAGACCTGGGCC